>NZ_QRWO01000006.1:0-87827 GCF_003459655.1 Collinsella sp. AF19-1LB | reverse complement strand
CCAGACCGGAGGGGCGCCGGGGGCGGGAATCTGGGAGCACACATTTCCTACACATATTAAAACCCTGCTTACGTTTGCCAGCCGTTCTCTACCGCTCACCGAGGGCCTCTTTATAGTGAAGCGTCATATGGCTAAAGCTGATAGGCTCCCTTAGCCAAGGCACAGCCGGCATCGAGCAACTCATCGCGCTCCTCCACCGAGAACCCCTCGGCGTATACGCGAACCACCGGTTCGGTCCCGCTGGGGCGGATCAGCAGCCAGGTGTCATCCTCGAATGCCAAACGTAAACCATCCATATGGCTTACAGCCTGCGGCGCCTTGCCGCAAATCGATTTAGGATTCATGCCAGGAAGCAGCGTTCGCAGCGATTCGGCGTCTTCGGCCTCAAGGCGCAAATCGCGACGCCCATAGCTCGTCTTACCAAAACTGGCCTCGAGCTGATCGACCAAAACGCCCAAAGGCGCGCCCGTCTTTGCCATAAGCTCACACAGAATCAGACAAGCAAGGATTCCATCACGCTCAGGCATATGCGCGGCGATGCCGATACCGCCGGCCTCCTCGCCTCCCATGAGGACGCCGCCCTTCTTCATCTCTGCAGCTATATATTTGAAACCGACCGGCTTAACGGTCACACGACAGCCAAGCGCCTCGGCAATGCGACGCACGAGCGTCGAGCACGAGAGATTGACGACGACACGCCCCTCCAAATTGCGGAATTGAACGAGGTCGCCCAAAACAAGCGCCATGATTTGATGCGGATGAATATATCTACCGCGTTCGTCGACCGCACCGATACGGTCGGCATCGCCGTCGGTCACCAGGCCTGCGCACGCCCCGTCCTCGACAACCGCACGCTCGCAAGCGTCCACCCACGGCTCAACAGGGTCGGGGCAAATGTCCTCTTGATCGGACGACTGTCCGGCATGAATCTCGTGCACCTCGACGCCTAGCTCCCGCAGCAGGTCGGCAAGATATCCCTGGGCCGCGCCGCCCATGGGGTCAACTACCACACGCAGGTGAGCGGCTCGAATGGCCTCGGCATCGACAAACGATGCCACCGCCTGCATATAGTCAGGAATAATATCCGCGGTGCGATAGCGTTCCTCGATCCCCATCGGCTCGGGGGCCATAGTCTCTTCGAGCTCTTCGATGACATCCTGATTGGCCGTCGAGCCATCTCCCATGCGCAGCTTAAGGCACAGATACCCCTGCGGATGATGGGATCCCGTCACCATGAGCGCACCGCAGGCCTCGCCGTCATACGCCGCCGCCCACGTAAGGGCGGGGGTCGGAACAGGCCGAGATGCGAGCACTGCGTCCAATCCGTGAGCGGCAAGCACGCCTGCCGCAAGCTCAGCAAACTCGCGCGCCTGCGGCCGGGTGTCGAACCCTATATATACTGTTTTGCCTGGATTGATCTTTTGCCACAACTCGCCGACGGCATCGGCAATGCGGGCAACGTTGTCGACGGTAAAGTCGTCGTCGACGCGGGCGCGCCAACCGTCAGTTCCAAAATGAATTATCGCGCACACGCGCAGACACCTCACAGTGTTTGGATCATGGTACGCATGGGGTATACCCGCAACGCTCGCCCAGCAACCTGCCAAAACCGGCATTCACCATTTGGGCAAATGCTACCGCCGATGTGCAAGCAATAAAAAAACCGCCCCGTATGGAGCGGTTTCGACCTTTATATATCGAGCGCCTCGGCCATCGCTGCCGTAGTGATTGCCGTGGTTCCACAGCAACTGCCCACCATTGCGGCACCGGCATGTCTCCATTCGATGCATGCGCGCGCGAAAGCTTCTGGGTTCTCGTGCCATACGGGGCCATCCTGAGTCTGGACCGGATCGCCCACGTTGGGACGCACCGTGACGGGAGTAGTCGCCGATGCAACCATCCTGGGCACCGCCGCGTTCGCGGCCGCAAGCGAACAGCAATTAACACCAACCGAGTTTGCGCCGTGTTTTTCGGCGTACAAAACGGCTGCCTCGATGTTGAGGCCATCGCCCAACAGGTCGCCTTTATCGTCAACGACAAAACTCACCAGGACAGGCATGCCGTCGGCGGCATCTCGGGCGCCGGCAAGCATGGGCTGCAGATTACGGATAGACGTCACCGTCTCGATCAGCAGACCGTCAACGCCGGCATTGAGCAAGGCGTGCGCCTGTTCGCGCGCAATGCCGCGGATTTCACGATACTCGGCAGAGTCCTCGGCAAACCACTCAATACCGATCGGGCCCATCGAGCCCAGCAGCAGCTGAGGGTGCGCCTGGCGAGCATCGTCGACGGCCCCGCGATTGACCTCCGCCACGGACGGCGCAATCTGGTCGTGCTTGAGGGCATAGCTTGATGCCTGAAAGGTGTTGGTAATGAGCACCTGCGCGCCGGCGGCGACATACAAGCGATGGATACGAGAAACGGTCTGCGGCTCCGCCAGATTCCAAAACGCCGGTGGAATGTCGGCGGCATCGTACTCACTCAACAGAACACTGCCCATGGGGCCCTGCGCCAACAAGGTCTCGCTCGACAAGCGGCGCGTAAGTTCCTCGGCACCAAAGCGGTTGTAATAACTCGTATCCATATATATCCCGCTATTCCTCGACGCTGATTCCCTGCTTTTCGAGATAGGCGAGCCAGCGGCTCATCGTGTCCTCGGATAGCGCATGCTCCATCATGCAGGCCTCGGAATCGGCTCGCTCAAATTCGACACCGAGCTCCTGAACCAAAAACGTGCGGATGAGGCGATGACGGTACCAGATAGCCGTGCCAACCTCGCGGCCGCGATCGGTCAGGATTACCTTGCCATAGTGCGATTGCTCGACAAGCTCGGATGCCTTGAGCGCCGAAACCGCTTTATTGACCGATGCCTTGGAGACGCCAAGGCGCTGCGCGATGTCGACCGATCGCACGCCGTTGGTTTCCCCCTCTTCGCTTTCAATGCGAACCATGCACTCCAAGTAGTCTTCGTTCGCCACCGTCAGATGTAGTTCGCGCGAGCTATTTGTCGTATCCATGATCTTCCGTCCCTTCTGCATTCAATGGCTGATTCTACCCCATCCAAGCGTCGCGGTATGCCGTGGCATACCGTGCTAGAGTTCTTGTTGCACACGACGACCAAGATTGGAGCGATCTTTATGGAAAACACCACCACAAACCCCGATGTCCTCGAGCGCTTTTTGCGCTACGTCCAGATCAACACGCAGTCCGAGGATGCAAACTGCGACCAGGTACCCTCGAGCGCCGTTCAGTTTGATCTTGCCAACGTGCTAGCTGAAGAGCTGCGCGAGCTTGGTGCGGAAGATGCCCACGTGACCGAGCATGCCTATGTCTGCGCGCATATCCCCGCAAGTGCGGGCGCTGAGGACAAGCCCGCCCTGGGCCTGATCGCCCATCTCGACACCACCGAAGTTGCACCGGGCGCCGGCGTGAAGCCGCACATCGTACACTACGAGGGCGGCGACCTGGTCTGCGGCACGGTTGACGGTAAGCCCGTTGCCATGAGCACCGCCAAGCTTCCCGCCCTGAACGACCTCGCGGGTGAGGACCTGGTCTGCAGCGATGGCACCACGCTGCTGGGCGCGGACGACAAGGCAGGCGTCGCCGAGATCATGTCGCTTGTCGCGCGTATCGCTCAGGACCCTTCTCTGCCCCATCCCGCACTCGGCATTTGCTTCTGCCCTGACGAGGAGATCGGCCACGGAGCCGAGCTGCTGGATATCGATACCTTTGGCTGCAAGTACGCCTACACGGTCGACGGCGGCCCCATCGGCGAGCTGGAGTGGGAGTGCTTTAACGCCGCCGAGGCGACCGTCTGCTTTGAGGGCCAGTCCATCCACCCGGGCGACGCCAAGGGCCGTATGGTCAACGCAGGCAATCTGTTCTGCGACTTCAACGCGTTGCTCCCCTACGAGCAGCGTCCGGAATACACCGAGGGCTACGAGGGCTTCTGTCACCTTGAGGGCGTCTCGGCAACGGTCGACCATGCCACGGCGCGCTATATCGTCCGTGATCACGATGCCGCCAAGTTCCAGCAGAAACTCGACCTTATTGATGCCGCCGCCTCGATGCTCAACCAGCGTCTGAGTGAGGAGCGCGTGACAGTCGAGATTAAGCAGCAGTATCGAAATATGGCCGAGATCGTTCGTGACTATCCCGAGCTTATTGATGTTGCCAAGGAAGCCTACCTTGCCTGCGGCGTTGAGCCCCAAGTGCTGCCGATTCGTGGCGGCACCGACGGCGCTCAGCTGTCGTTCCGCGGTCTGCCCTGCCCCAACCTTTCCACCGGCGGCTATTGCTACCACGGCGTCAACGAGTTCGTCCCGGTCAGTTCGCTCGTCAAGATGACCGACGTGCTCCAGGAGCTCGTCGCCCGCTTTGCATAAGCCTGGCTGCACAAGTCCAAAAGACGAATCGCCCCGTCCTCAACCGAGAACGGGGCGATTTTTTGCTGCAATGAGAACAGGTTGACGCACGCCAGCCTCTTAACGCAAGGAGTGTCCCAAACTGCCGGCACAAAAGGAACGTCCCCAAGTGCCGCAAAATGACGACATCCACTCTCGCTTTGTGGGTAGTCATTGGGGAGGTTCTTGTTTGACTAGTCGTTTAAAAACGTCCCCAATGACTACCCAACGACTAGTCCGGACCAAGGCAACGCCGATGTTTTGGCAACGACAGCGAAAACCCGCCAGAGCGAGCAAGGTGCCTTGAAACGAGGCGGCATTGATCTTTTGATCATGCCGCCGAAGTTGAAAGGCAGATTGCCGCTCTGGCGGGTTTGCAGCGTCAACTGGTTACGCGGGCTGGTAAGCCCGCGTAACCCTAATAATTGGCCTCGTAGCCGTTGCCGTCGCCGGTGGGCTCTTCGTAGTAATCGGAACTGTCGCTCGAATCGTCGGAATCGTCAGAGCTGACCGATGAGGTTGCGGTACCGTTTGCGTAGTCGTCAGACGTGTTGTTGCTGAGGTCACCGATCGTAGAGCTGGAACCGTCGGAAAGACCCATGGTGTTGGGACCCTTGGGATCCTTGCCGGCATCGACGCGCTCCATCATTTCCTTGAGCTCGTCCTCGTAGACAAAGACGTAGCTCACACCGTCGATCATGGTGCTGTCGTCGGCGTACGAGGGCAGGTTGGCCGAGTAGATACCGTCGACATCCATACCGCGCATGGCGTTGACCGTAGCCACGATATCCTGAACGCTCATATCGGTTACGAGCATATCGGACAGCGAATTAACCAGGCCAAAGATCTTCGTGGCATCGAAGTTATTGAGAATCTGGTTGGCAAGGGCGCCAAGCACCTGACGCTGGTGGCGCATGCGTGTGTAATCGCCGTCGGCATAGGTGTAGCGGCAGCGGGCATAGGTAAGGGCGGTGGCACCGTCCATATGCTGCTGGCCAGCGGTAATCTTAATATCCAGGTGCTCGGGGTCGTCAACATCATCGGTTGCGTTAATGTCGATACCGCCAACCGAATCAATCAGCGCCTGCATTCCGTCGAAGCTGACCTCGGCATAGTGGGAAATCTGAACACCGCACAGCTCGTTGACCGCCTCGACCATGGCCTCGGCGCCGCCAACGGTATGGCAGGCGTTGATCTTCATGGTCTCGCCCTTGTACTCGACCTTGGTGTCGCGCGGAACGGAAATGAGCGTCGCCTGCTTTTGCGTGGGGTCGATGCGTGCCAGGATAATCGAGTCGGCACGATACGTATCCTCGCCCGGACGGCCGTCGGTGCCAAGAAGCAGCACGTAGAACGGATCCTTTGCCTCATCGGTGTCAACCAGAACCCGACGCAGATTGTCAGTAATGACATTAGAATCGCCGAGCTTGCCCATAATGGTGGCAAACCACAGGCCGGCAGCGGTAGTGGCACTCAGCAGCACGCCAAGCACGACAATGAGCGCGACGTGACGAATCGTGTGGCTACGACGACGTTGGCGAGCGCGCTCGGAATAGCGAGCCACGTTATCGCGACTGTAGATCTTGGCCTGCGCACCAGTTGAGGGTCTTCGGGTGGTGGTATCCGCGAGGGGCTTTTTATTAAACATAGGCAACCTGTATTAGTAGATGACGGGATCGGGGACGGTAGCATGCTCGACATGCGCGCCAAGCGCCTGCAGCTTTTCGACAAACTGCTCGTAGCCGCGCTTGATGTGATGGATAGCCGAAACCTCGGTCGTCCCGTCGGCGATCAAGCCCGCTACGACGAGGGCCGCTCCGCCGCGCAGATCGGGCGAGGTAACCTGTGCACCCGAGAAGCCCTTGACGCCATGAATCATGGCATGATGGCTCTCGATACGAATGTCGGCACCCATACGCACCAGCTCAGAGGCAAACATAAAGCGATTCTCGAAGATGTTTTCGGTAATAACAGAACTGCCGTCGGCAAGGGCGGAGAGCACCATAATCTGCGCCTGCATGTCGGTCGGGAAACCGGGGAACGGAAGCGTCTGGATGTCGACCGGCTTGATACGCTCGGCACGGTTCACATGGACGCCATCCTCGACGCGCTCGCAGTCGATACCCATAAGCTCCATCTTCTTGAGCACCATGCCCAAGTGAATGGGGCAAAAGCCCGTGACATCGACACCGCGATCGTCGGCCATCAACGCACCGGCAACGATAAAGGTACCGGCCTCGATGCGGTCGCCCACCACGCGATGGGTAACGGGATGGAGCTCTTCCACGCCTTCGATAGTCACGACGGGCGTACCAGCGCCAACAATCTTGGCGCCCATCTCGTTGAGCATGTTAGCGAGATCGACGATCTCGGGCTCGCGGGCGGCATTGTCGATAACCGTGGTGCCCTGTGCGCGCACAGAGGCCATGATGAGGTTCTCGGTCGCACCGACGCTGGCGAACTCGAGCGTGACGGTGGTACCGCGCAGACCTTGGGGCGCATTAGCGTTGATGTAACCGTGGGCGGTATCGAACTCAACGCCCAGGGCCTCAAGACCAAGAATGTGCATATCGATCTTGCGAGCACCCAGGTTGCAGCCGCCCGGCATGGCAATTTTGGCGCGATGGAAGCGGCCCAGCAGGGGTCCCATGACGGCGGTGGAAGCGCGCATCTTGGCAACGAGCTCGTAGGGGGCCTCCCATGAATCGACCTGAGAGGTATCAATCTCGAGCGTGTGCTCGTCGAGAACATCGATCGTAGCGCCCATGCCCTTGAGCACCTTGCCCATCACGTGAACATCGGAAATATCGGGCACGTTCTGCAGCGTCGTCTTGCCCGGCGCCAGAAGCGTTGCCGCCATGAGTTTGAGCGCGGAGTTCTTGGCGCCCGAGACGGGCACGGAGCCTCCGATGGCGTGGCCACCCTCAACGCGGATAATATCCAAGGTCTACCCTTTCAAAAAGCATGCCCGGGGTGGCTGGGCCATCCCGGGCATGATGTGTTCGCAAATGGTCGAACGCTAAAACGTTTGACTATTGGGCAAGCTTGAGCTTACACCATGCGATTTCATTATAGAGGTAGGCGCGGCGTGCATCATCCTCCGACAAATTACCCAGCTTCTCTTCAAAACCTTGAATATCAGCTTTAACCTTATCGGCGTCGACGGTCGCCAAATCGCAAGCGCGCTCGGCGAGGACGGTCACGACATCGTCCGCAACCTGGGCATAGCCGCCGGCCACGGCAAACGTGTGGTCGACAGTGCCCATGGCCTTATCGGAAACGCGAACGTAACCGCGGTCGATTGTGCAGATTTCGCTGGAGTGAGCAGGCAGAACGCCAAACTCACCATCCGTTGACGGAATCGACACAAACGCAGCGTCGCCCTCATAGGCGCAGCTCACGGGGCACACGATGCGGATACGCATAACCTACTTCTCCCCCATCTTGCGGGCGCGCTCGCGCACGTCCTCAATCGTGGAAGCATAGCGGAATGCCTGCTCGGGCAGGTCATCGGCCTTGCCGTCAACAATCTCGGCGAAGGAGCGGACGGTATCCTCGACGCGGACGTAGACACCGGGGTTGCCGGTGAACTTCTCGGCGACGTGGAAGGACTGGGAAAGGAACTGCTGGATCTTACGGGCACGGTTGACCGTAAGGCGCTGCTCCTCGGACAGCTCGTCCATACCCAGAATGGCGATGATGTCCTGAAGGTCGGAGTACTCCTGCAGGAGCTCCTGGACCTTGACGGCGACACGGTAGTGCTCCTCGCCGACGATCGAGGGATCGAGAGCGTCGGAGGAAGACGCGAGCGGGTCGATAGCCGGGAACAGACCGAGCGACGAAATGCTACGCGAAAGAACCGTAGTGGCGTCCAGGTGCGTAAACGTCGTGGCAGGCGCCGGGTCGGTCAGGTCGTCTGCAGGGACGTAGACAGCCTGGACGGAGGTAATGGAACCCGTCTTGGTCGAGGTAATGCGCTCCTGGAGGTCACCCATCTCGGTAGCCAGCGTAGGCTGGTAACCGACGGCGGACGGCATACGACCCAGCAGTGCGGAAACCTCGGAACCGGCCTGGGAGAAGCGGAAGATGTTGTCGATGAACAGCAGAACGTCCTGGCCGCGATCGCGGAAGTACTCAGCGGTGGTAAGGCCAGCCAGACCGATGCGCAGACGCGCTCCGGGCGGCTCGTTCATCTGACCATAGACCAAGCAGGTCTTGTCGATAACGCCAGACTCGCTCATCTCGAGGAACAGGTCGGTGCCCTCACGAGTACGCTCGCCGACACCGGTGAACACCGAGGTGCCGCCGTGCTCCTGGGCGAGGTTGTTGATGAGCTCCTGAATCAGAACGGTCTTGCCGACGCCGGCGCCGCCGAACAGACCCGTTTTGCCGCCACGGATGTAGGGCTCGAGCAGGTCAACGGCCTTAATGCCGGTTTCGAAGATCTCGGTCTTGGTGGTGAGCTCGTCGAAGCGGGGTGCTGCGTGGTGGATGGGATAGAACTCCTCCACCTCGGGCATGGGCTTGCCGTCGACAGGCTTGCCCATGACGTTCCAAATGCGGCCGAGCGTCTTGGGGCCAACGGGCATCTTCATGGGCTCACCGGTATCGGTGGCGATGAGACCACGCTGCAGACCGTCGGTCGAGGACATGGCGACCGTGCGGACGACGCCGCCCGGAAGCTGGCTCTCAACCTCGAGGATCGTGCTCAGGTGACCGATCGGGGTCTCGGCCTCGACCGTGAGCGCGTTGTAGATCGGGGGCACCGCACCGTCAAACTTGACGTCGACGACAGGGCCGATGATACGCACGATGCGACCATCACCGGCAGTCGTCTTCTTGGTGGCTTCCTCGACCGCAAGCTTTACGGTGTTATTAGCCATTACTGTTCCTCCAATGCTGAGGCTCCGCCGACGATCTCGTTAATCTCGGTCGTGATCGAAGCCTGACGCACGCGACTATACGTGCGGGTAAGGGTCGAGATGATCGCGGTGGCGTTTTCCGTCGCGGAGTGCATGGCCTTGCGGCGTGCACCCTGCTCGGCGGCCGCCGAATCGATCAGGGCCTGGTAGATGACCGTCAGGATATACGACGGTACAAGCTTGCCGAGAACATGCTCGGGAGAGGGCACGAACTCGAACGTGGACGAGATGCGCTTAGGGGCGTCGGTCTCGTTCTTACGCGGACCGTGGGCCATAGCGATCATCTCGGGATCGAGCGGCAGCAAGTGCTCGACGCGAAGCTCCTGATCCACGCGGTTCTTGGCGTGGTGATAGACAAGCTCGACACGGTCAAGCTCACCGGCACGATACGCATCGCAGATATGAGAGGAAATCATGCGAGCCTGATTAAAATCGGGCTCGGAGGAATTGCCCTCAAAGTGCATGACGACGTTTGCGCGGTCGCGGAAATACGTGGCCGGCTTGCGTCCGCACGCAATGATCTCGCACTCGATGCCATCGTTCGCCCAAGAAGCGGCGAGCTTTTCGGCCGTGCGCTCCACCGTCGTATTGAAACCGCCGGCAAGGCCGCGGTCCGAGGCAATAACGACAATCAGGCCATGCTTGACGCTCTCATGCTTCTGCAGCATGGGATCGGTGCCCGAACAGGAGGCGTCGCCGGCGACCGTCAACATGACGTCGGTCAGCGCCTCCTTATAGGGCTCGGCCTGCTTGGAGCGATCGAGGGCACGACGGATCTTGGCCGTAGAGACCATCTCCATCGTGCGCGTGATCTGCTTGGTCGTGGTAACCGAGGAGATTCGCTTCTTAATGTCGCGAAGGTTGGCCATAGGGCTTAGTTCTCCTCTGATCCAGTCGTATCGGCATGGTGCTTGGCCATGAACTGCTGCTTGAAGTCACCGATGACGCGCAGGAGCTCAGCCTTGGTGTCATCGTCAATCTTCTTGGCGCGAACCTTGTCGAGCAGCGAGCCAAAGCCATTGTCCATGTACTCGATGAGCTCGGCACGGAAAGGCAGCACATCGGCGATCTCCAGGTCGTCCAGGAAGCCCTCGTTGCCAGCGAACAGCGCAACGATCTGCTCGCCAACCTCAAACGGTTTATAACGCGGCTGCTTAAGGAGCTCGGTCATGCGGGCACCATGGGTCAGCTGCTTCTGAGTAGCCTCGTCAAGGTCGGAGCCGAACTGGGTAAAGCCAGCGAGCTCCTGGTACGAAGCGAGGTCCAGACGAAGGTTGCCGGCGACCTGCTTCATGGCCTTGGTCTGTGCGTCGCCACCAACGCGGGACACGGAAATGCCCACGTCGACTGCCGGGCGCTGGCCCTGGAAGAAGAGCTCGGACTGCAGGTAGATCTGACCATCGGTAATGGAAATGACGTTGGTCGGAATGTAGGCCGAAACGTCGCCGTCCTGAGTCTCGATGATCGGCAGTGCCGTCATTGAGCCGTAGCCGTTCTTCTTGGACATCTTGACGGCACGCTCGAGCAGACGAGAGTGCAGGTAGAAGATGTCGCCAGGATAGGCCTCGCGTCCGGGCGGACGATGCAGCGTCAGCGACATCTGACGATATGCCACGGCCTGCTTGGACAGGTCGTCGTAGATGACGAGCACGTGACCACCGGGGTTGGTCTCGCTGGCGGGCTTGCCGTCCTCGCCGTTGTACATAAAGAACTCGCCGATAGCGGCACCGGCCATAGGCGCGATGTACTGCATAGGGGCGGAATCGGCAGCGGTGGCCGAAACGATGATGGTGTAGTCGAGCGCACCGTGCTGAGCGAGGGTCTCGCGAATGTTAGCAACCGTGGAGGCCTTCTGGCCGATGGCGACATAGATGCAAACCATGCCCTTGCCGCGCTGATTGAGGATAGCGTCGATGGCAATGGCGGTCTTACCGGTCTTACGGTCGCCGATGATGAGCTCACGCTGACCGCGGCCGATAGGCACCATGGAGTCGATAGCCAACAGGCCGGTCTGAACCGGCTCGCACACCGGGCTACGGTCGATGACACCGGGGGCCTTGAACTCGATGGGGCGACGGTGCGTGGCGACGATGTCACCCAAACCGTCGATAGGCTGGCCGAGCGGATTGACGACGCGGCCGAGCATGGCGCGGCTTACAGGGATATCCATAATGCGGCCAGTGGTGCGGCACTCGTCGCCTTCCTTGATGGCGTCGACGGCACCGAACAGAACGGCGCCGACCTCGTCACGGTCAAGGTTCTGGGCAAGGCCGAAGACGGTCTCACCGGTATCGGAGCTCTTGAACTCCAGAAGCTCGCCTGCCATGGCGCTCTTGAGGCCGGAGACGCGCGCGATGCCGTCGCCTACCTCGTCGACCGTTGAAACCTCATGCGTATCGACCGTCGCGGAGAGGCTCGTGAGCTGCTCCTGCAGTTTCTTGGCGATATCCTGGGCATTGAGGGTTTCGGACATTAGGCTTCACCTCCGTACGAATTAGCAGAGTTTGCGAGGGTCTCCTGCGCGATGCGCAGCTGCGTCTTGACGGAAATGTCACGACGCTCGCCGCGGGCCTCGAGCACCAGGCCGCCCACGATAGACGGGTCGACCTGCTCGATAAGGAATACCTTGCGGCCGAAGTCCTGCTCGCATTTCTTAGTGATGGTTTGACGCAGCTCGTCGTCGAGCGGGATCGCCGTGGTGACGGTCACGCCCACTACATCCTCGTCTTCCTCGGCAACATACTTAAAGGCAGCTGCCACCTTGGGAAGAAGGTCGAGCTGGTCGCGCTTGGACATGGTGTCGAGCACGGCGACGATCTCGGGGCTGGCGCTAGCCAGGCGCTCGATCATCTCGAGGTCCTCGAACACATGGTTCTCGGCCTTAGCGGCTTCCAGAAGGGAGCGCGCGTAGGTCTCGAGCACCTTGTCCTGATAGCGGCTAGTCGGCATTCAGGCTACCTGCTTCCTGGATGTAGCGCTCGATGAGCTTCTTCTGCTCGGCCTCGTCGTCGAGTGCCTCGCCCACGATCTTGGTGGCGACGGCAACGGACAGGTCGGCGATGGAGCTCGCGGCACCGGCGTAGATGGACTTGCGCTCGTCCTCGACGGTCGTGTGGGCCTTGGCGATGATCTCCTCGGCCTCCTTGTGAGCAGCCTCGATGATACGGGCGCGCTCGGACTCGGCGTCCTTACGGGCCTCGAGAACGATGTCGGCAGCCTGACGACGGGCGTCGGTGACGATCGAGTCGGACTCAGCGCGCTTGGCGATAGCCTCCTGCTTGGTCTTCTCGGCCTCGTCGAGGCTCTCCTCGATCTTCTTGCCGCGCTCCTCCATGGTTTTCATGATGCCCGGCAGGGCGACCTTGGCCAGCACGATCCAGATGATCAGGAAGGCGATAAGCGCCGGGATGAACTCCGCCATCTTAGGGATGAGGATGTCCGCACCGGCAGCGCCGTCCTCGGCGAACGCGGAAACCGGCATGAGCAGCGCGGCCGCGGACGCGGAGAGTGCGATCGCGCTCTTCTGGGATGAAAGATTCATACTTGACGCTCCGTGCTATTTAACGATCAGCGCGACAACGAAGCCGATCAGAGCCAGAGCCTCGCCGAAGGCGGAGCCCATGATGAAGACGGTGAACACGCGGCCCTGGACCTCAGGCTGACGGGCCATAGCACCCGTAGCACCCAGAGCAGACAGGCCGATAGCAAGACCAGCGCCGATAACACCGAGACCGTAACCGATAACTCCCACGATTCCTCCTTTGTCGTGCGTGTCTTATTTCACGCAGGATAACCTTTTTTATAACTGCCGGGCTCCATGGGTACGGGCACCGGCGGTTTAACGAATTGCCTTACCTTTTAAGGCGCGAACGGAGGTCTACTCCTCCTCCGCGACCTCCTCTGCCTCGGAGACATACACGGCGGTAAGGACCGTGAAGACGTAAGCCTGGATGGCGCCGACCACAAGCTCGATCGCATAGATCAGGATGAGAATGGCAAGCCAGGCCAGCGAAGGCAGGGCGCCGACGGCGTGGGCCGCGGAAACCTGCTGAAGCAGCGGCTGCATGAACATGCTCGCCATGATGGCGAACGAGCCCATGACCACGTGTCCTGCGAACATATTGCAGAACAGACGGACGGCAAGCGTGATGAGGCGCAGGAAGGTCGAAAAAAGCTCGACGACCCACACAAGCACGTTCATCGGGAAGCTCACGCCCTGCGGGGCGAGGCTCTTGATGTAGCCGATCACACCGTGAGCCTTGCATCCGTAGTAGATGAAGTACACGAAGGCGAAGATGGCGAGCGCGGCGGTGGAGCCGATTGCGCCGGTGCCGGGCTTCATTCCCGGGATCAGGCCGATCATGTTATTGATCAGGATGAACAGGAAAAGCGAGCACAGGAACGGGAAGTGCTTCTTCCAGTTCTCACCCACGACGCCCTTGCCGATATCGTTCTCGACGTACTCGATGATGTACTCGAAACCGTTGACGAAGAAGCCCTTGGGAACCAGGGTCTGCTTCTTCTTGAACACGGCCAGGACGATCAGGAGCACGATCGTGGAGACGATCAGCCAAAACGAGTACTGCGTGATGCCGCAGCTCAAATCGCCCACGACAGGGGTGGAGCTGAACTCGCTGACCAGATGATTAATCTCATCAGGCAGCTTTTCAAAAATTTCCACGACTTACCTTTCGACCTCATGAGGATCTCGCAGCGCCTTGGCGACGCGAACCGTGCAGGCGGCCATAAAGGCCACGAAGCCGATCGCCTCGCCCAGGAGGAACATACGAAATGCCTCTCCGAACAACGCAAACACAACCAAGGTAAAGACAAGCAACGCGATCGCCGAGACCGCGAGACTCACCATGCCCCTGAGCATGTCCGCATTCTGTTTATCGTCAAGAACCGGCTTGAGCGTAAAAACAAAGGGGAGAAAGGCAATCGCGCCCGCGATGGCGCCTGCAACGATAGCGAGCAGATCGGCTATCTGAAACACTGGCTTCCTCGCTTTCCTTTTTAACGCCTCACAGCACAGTCCCAGCCAAACATTGGTGACTATTGTACGAGCCAATCGCTAAAGTACAACCGTAAAACAAACGGTTAATACGCACCTGTACGTTTTCTTAAGGCCTTCTTTATGCCGCAGGTACGGTAATACGTTTTTTCGAACCCCTCAGCGCAAAACGTCCGTTAACAGAAGTGCGCGTGGACGACTTTTGCTCGCCCGCGCGCACCATTTCTTCGTATTTGTAACCGTAGCCGACAAGGCCCAACGACTAGAGCGTACCGTAGATGCGGTCGCCGGCGTCGCCCAGGCCGGGAACGATGTAGGCGGCCTCGTTGAGATGGTCATCGATGGCGCAGGTATAGATATGCACATCGGGATCTTTTTCGGTCAGCGACTTGAGGCCCTCGGGGGCCGCGACGATGCACAGCATGCGGATGTCCTTGACGCCACGCTCGCGCAGATAGCTGATAGCCATCTCGGCCGAGCCGCCCGTGGCGAGCATGGGGTCGACGACCAGGCAGATGCGCTGGTCGATATCCTTGGGCATCTTGCAGTAATACTCATGCGGCTCGTGGGTGACCTCGTCGCGCTCCATGCCGATGTGGCCCACGCGAGCAGAGGGCACCAGGTCGAGGATACCGTCGACCATGCCAAGGCCCGCACGCAGGATAGGCACGATGGCGAGTTTCTTGCCGGCGAGCTGTTTGAACGTGGCGGCAGTGATGGGGGTCTCGACCTCGACGTCTTCCATGGGCAGGTCGCGCATGGCCTCGTAGCCGTCAAAAAGCGCAAGCTCGCGCACGAGCTGGCGGAACTGATTGGTGCCGGTGCTCTTGTCGCGCAAGATCGACAGCTTGTGCTGGACGAGTGGGTGATCGACAAGGGTCACACGGGACGTATCGTAGGTGACGGTCATGGGTTGAAGCCCCTTTCGTTGCGGCCGGAAGATGGCCTTGCTGACAAGGCGCACGGCGACGTTGTTGCCGCGCGCCGTGCATAAGTTTAACGGTTTGTTGTATCGAGTGCCCCGTCGCAACCCTACTGAGCGGTGCTGAGCGAGCGTTTGACGGCATCACGCCAGCCCGCCAGGTTTTGCTCGCGGCGCTCGGCGGACATATGAGGATGGAAGATTTTGACGATCTGAGCGTTTTGCTCCAGCTCCTCCAAATCCTCCCAGTAGCCGACGGCAAGGCCCGCCAAGTACGCGGCGCCGATCGCCGTGGTCTCCACCGTCTCGCACTGCAGCACGGGGATATCCAGCAGATCGGCCTGGAATTGCATGATGAACTCGTTGCGCGAGGCACCGCCATCGACGGACAGGCGCTCAATCGAAAGTCCCACGTCCTGCTCCATGGCGCGCAGCACGTCATAACTCTGATAGGCCATGGACTCGCAGGCCGCACGCACAATGGTCGCGCGACTCGAGGCACCGGTCAGGCCGCACACGATACCGCGAGCATGCGGGTCCCACCAGGGAGCGCCCAGGCCTGCGAAGGCGGGGACGAAGTAGCAGCCCTCGTTGTCGTTGATCGAAGCGGCGAGTTGCGCGGACTCGCTCACGCTCGAGATGATGCCCATGTTGTTGCGCAGCCAGTTCATGGTGGAGCCTGCGGCAAAGATAGAACCCTCGAGCGCATAGCTGATCTTGCCGTCAGCGGCGATACCGATCGTGGAGACCAGACCGTTCTTGGATTCGACGATCTCGTCGCCGGTGTTCATGAGCATAAAGCAACCCGTGCCATAGGTGTTTTTGGTCTGGCCGGGATGGAAGCAGCAGTGGCCGAATAGCGACGCCTGCTGGTCGCCCGCCACGCCCATGATGGGTGGCATGTTGGTCATGATGTCGCTCGCGACGCGGCCGTAATCGCCCGAGCTCCAACGAACCTCGGGCATTATGGAACGCGGGACGTCGAAAAGCGCCAGCAGATCGTCGTCCCAATCGAGCGCATGGATATTAAAGAGCGCGGTGCGGCTGGCATTGGTGTAGTCGGTAGCAAAGACCTGACCGCCGGTGAGATTGTAGATGAGCCACGTGTCGATAGTGCCGAACATAAGGTCGCCCGCCGCGGCGCTCTCGCGCGCGCCGTCGACGTTATCGAGAATCCACTGCACCTTGGAGGCCGAGAAATACGGGTCGAGCGTAAGCCCCGTGCGGGAGCGCACCAGCTCTTCTGCGCCCTGCTCGACCAGCTCGTCGATCAGAGGTGCGGTGCGACGGCATTGCCACACGATGGCGTTATAGATAGGTTGGCCGCTTATGCGGTCCCACACCACCGTGGTCTCGCGCTGGTTGGAGATACCGATGGCGGCAATGCGGTCAGAATGGATGCCGCTCTTAAACTGGACCTCCATCATGACCGCGATCTGGCTGGCAAGCACCGCCATGGGGTCTTGCTCCACCCAGCCAGGGCGCGGGAAGCTGGTTTTGACGCTGCGACGTGCCTGCGCGACGATGCATCCGTACTCGTCGACGATGGTCGCAAGTACCGAGGTGGTGCCGCAGTCGAGCGCCATGATGTAGGAACCGCCAAAGTTAAACGAGGCATCTTCCATGCCCAGGCTGCCCAGATTCAACGACATCGCTTACACCTTTCTATTGCATCGGGCCAGACAGGACCCGCTCGATCTCTGATGCGGGAAGTGCGCCTTGGCGCAGGATCTGGAGCCCGCCGTGCTGGAACGACACGATGGTCGAAGCGTCGCGACACGGGGTCTCACCGGCGTCGACGGCAACATCGACTCCCTCCAGGATGCGCTCCTCCACCGTGGCAAAACTTGCGGGCGCGGACGCGCCATGCGTGTTGGCGCTGGTGCAGGCAAGAGGGCTGCCGCAGGCGCGGATGAGCGCTTGCACCACGGGCGAGGCCGAAGCGCGAAGCGCCACCGTGTCGTCGGCGGCGCGCATAAAGGTCGGCACGCAGGGGGCCGCCTTGACCACGATAGTCAGGGCGCCCGGCCAGCATCGTCGGGCGAGCACGCGGGCCTCGTTAGGGATATCCACGCCATAGCGATCGAGCGCCTCGGCATCATCGACCAGCCAGGCAACCGTTTGGGTGAGCTCG
The DNA here is from genome assembly GCF_003459655.1 of Collinsella sp. AF19-1LB. NCBI lineage: Bacteria > Bacillati > Actinomycetota > Coriobacteriia > Coriobacteriales > Coriobacteriaceae > Collinsella > Collinsella sp. AF19-1LB. The sequence goes on along the minus strand of NZ_QRWO01000006.1, from coordinate 70,432 downwards.
CGCTGCTTGAGGGTAAAGATACGACGATAGCCGGTACCGAGCGCGGGGACCGCGGCGCCGTTGACGGTGGCCTGCGGATCGCGCGGCCACGATGGGAATTCGCTTGTATCTTGAGACACGGCGTCCGAAAAGGCGTTAACTGCCACAGCGACACCATAGACGGTCTCGGTCGGGATCAGGGCCAGACCGCCACAGCCGAGCACCTCGGCCGTACGCTCGACGGCAAGCCGATGCGGCTCCCGCGCTCCCTCGTATACCCGATAGACCGTCTGCATGTGTATGCCAGCCCCTTACGCTCTGGTGCAAGTTTGTTTACTGTGGGGCATTCTCGCACGAAACGTTCAATCTATTTGCCCAGAGCGCATGTTGGTTTGGTGAGCGGCTCTAGTAGTCGGTGAAAGTGAGGGGGTTATTGAAGGATTTTAGCGAGCAAGCGTAACGGTACGATCGGGGAACTCGATGCTTGCAACCAGTTTTCCGCCGAGGCTCTCTGCGTACCTGCTCAGCGTGTCGAGCCTCATCGAACCCAACTCCCCACGCTCGAGCTCGGATACACGTTTTTGAGAAACGCCCATCGACTGGGCGACCGACGCCTGTGTTAGATCTTTTAGCCTGCGAATCTGAGCAAGCTTATAGGCTTCGATACGATCGCGAGTCCTGTCCTGCTCGGCGGTAATGGAGTCGCGTGTTATCCCGCGAGATTCCATATACTCATGCAGTTCCATCTCGATCGAGCCTCCTTACGTGGCGACGGTATATTTGCTCGGCCCTTGGAATGTTGATCGCATACCAGCCGTTCCATTTTGCCCTTGACGATCCCGCTCGCGACTTATCACCAGCCAATAGCAATACCGCCTGGCGCTTGGGGTCAAAGGCGAAGAGGATGCGAATCACCTGCCCACTACACGACGTCACTCTCAGCTCCTTTAAATGATGAAGCTGCGAGCCCTTGACGCGGTCAACCAGCGGACGACCAAGGCTGGGACCTTCCTTCTCGAGCACCAAAAGGTCTGCATAAGTCTGCTTCAGCGTAGCTTCATCCTGCTCATCAAGCCAAGGTTCAATGTAATCAAGCACGATACGGTACCGATGCAGCTGATTTGACATACCTTTCTCCTTCTATAGTAGAAGGTTTACGGTATATTGCAAGGACAAACTTGCGCAGATATCTATTTGTTCAGCTTAAATACGCTGTTTGGGCTCGGCGACGATGGCTCGGACGATGCGGGGGCGATCGGTGAGGTCGTGGACGATGCGCACGTCCGACAGACCCGCTTGACGACAGAGCCCGGCCGCAGCGTCGAGGGCACCCTCGTAGAGCTCGCAGGCAAAGAGTCCGCCGGCACGCAGCATATAGGGTGCCGCATTGAGCAGGCGGCGGAAGATATCGAGGCCGTCGGCACCGCCCTCGAGCGCCAGATCGGGCTCAAAGTCCTTGACCTCGTGCGGCAGCGAGCGCATGACATCGGTAGGGATGTAAGGCGGGTTGGAGACGAGCACATCAAAGGTGCCCCACTCGTCGTGGGGAATGGAACTCACCAGGTTGGTGAGGCTAAAGGCGACGTCGTCGGACGTGAGACCAAGCGCATCGCGGTTTTTGGTAGCAAGGTCGATGGCGCGCGGCTCGATATCGGTAGCAGTGCAGGTGACGTGGCCGCGGCGCTCCCAGGCAAGGGAGAGCGAGATGCAGCCCGTGCCGCAGCCGACCTCGAGAACGCGGGCAGTGCGGGACTCGGCTGGGGCAGGCGCAGCGGCATCCTGAGCTGAAGCCGTCTCCTGATCGGTACCCTCGATGGCGATGCCGTATTCGTCGAGCTCGGGCTCAGCAGCTTCCGCAGTCTCGGCTTCCGCTGCCTGCGCGGCGGCTTCCTCGGCCTCGCGATCGGCAAGCTCCTCGGCATAGGCGCGGCTGCCGAGAACGTCGCCACCCAGCGCAGCCTCATCGGCGGCCGTCAGGTTGGCGGCACGGCGCTCGGCGGTCGCGCGTTCGTCGGCCAGCGCCGCCTCGGCTTTGCGGGCCTGCTCGACCTCATCGTTCCAGGGCAGCTCCACGCGCTGGCGGACGGCGGCCTCGGGGCTCAGCACCTCGGTATCCAGATAGTTCAGGACTTCTTCGACGAGCATCTCGGTCTCGGGGCGCGGGATGAGCACGCCGGGGGCGCACGCGACGTCGATCATGCGAAACTGCGTGCTACCGGTGATGTACTGTAGCGGCTCGCCTTTGGCGCGACGAACGACGGCCGCGTGCATGGTCTCGAGCTGGGCCGCGCTAAGCGTCTCGTCCATGCGCATATACAAGTCGATACGCGCCAAACCCGTGGCCGCGCACAGCAGCCACTCGGCAGAAAGACGGGGATGCTCCTCACCGCGCTCGGCCAGGTACTCCTTGGTCCACTCGAGACAACGCTTGATGGTCCAGATCTCGTTTGCCATGGGGCCCTCCCCTCTTAAGCGCCGGGCGGCGCGCGAATGTCGGAGCAGATTGTAAGCGAGGCCAGCGCTTGGCAAGGGACGATTGAAGGCGATTATCGAGAATCAGCCCAGAATTTTGCTTGAATCGCAATCGAAGTGTTCATTCGTCGACGTCTAAAACTGCATCCGTCAAGCTTTTGGCAAGGTTGCCCCAAAACTGACCAATATCTAACCAAGAACTTGCCAAATCACTTGACGCGCGACGCATCAAAAAATGCACTGCGACTTCTTGGACGATTATTTGAGCAATATTTTCGGCAGAAGATGCACACCGTTAATTGCTTTAAGCAGGTAAGCAGCTCAAAGGCCATCACAGCTGATTGAATAACACCTCAAAGCAATATGCCCTACCTAGTCATTTAAGAACGTCCCCAATGACCACCTCTAAGGCGCCGTAGGTTGAGCATAAGTCAGCGAAAACGCCCCTAAGCGAGCAAGGTGACGTGAAAGAGGAGGGAAGCGTACTTTTGTACGCGACCGACGATTGAACGTCAGATTGCCGCTTAGGGGCGTTTGCAGCGTCGAGCCGTTACGGCGTTTGGTAAAACGCCGTAACTTAAACTGCTTGTGCCAGCTTCTCGGCTCGCTCGGCGGCGGCAAGTGCCTCGATGACGGTGCCGAGCTGGTCGCCCAGAAGGACGCCGTTGTAGGTGGAGTTGAAACCGATACGGTGATCGGTCACGCGGTCCTGGGGCTGGTTGTACGTACGGATCTTCTCGGAACGGTTGCCGTGGCCAATCTGGCTCTGGCGCTCGGCGCCGAGCTCGGCCTGCTGCTTCTCGAGTTCCATCTCGTACAGACGGGCACGCAGCATCTGCATGCAGACCTCGCGGTTCTGGATCTGGGAACGCTGCTCCTGCGACTGCACCACGGTGTTGGTGGGCAGGTGGGTGATGCGCACGGCGGAGTAGGTGGTGTTAACGCACTGACCGCCAGGGCCGGAGGCGCAGTAGGTGTCGATGCGCAGGTCAGACTGGTTGATCTGGACGTCGATTTCCTCGGCCTCGGGAAGCACGGCGACGGTTGCCGTGGAGGTCTGGATGCGACCCTGGGACTCGGTCTTGGGGACGCGCTGGACGCGATGCACACCGGACTCGTACTTCATGACGGAGTAGACGCGATCGCCCTCGACCTTGAACTCGATGGACTTAAAGCCGCCGGCCTCGCTGGGACTGGAGTCGAGCACGGTGGTCTTCCAGCCGCGCGACTCGCAGAAGCGCTGGTACATCTTGTACAGATCGCCGGCAAAGATGGCCGCCTCGTCGCCACCGGCGGCGGAGCGAATCTCGACGATGGTGTTCTTGTCGTCATTGGGGTCGCTCGGGATGAGCATGTACTTAATGTCTTCCTCGAGCTGGGGAAGCTTGGCCTCGTTTTCGGAGATGTCCATCTGGAGCATCTCCTTCTCATCGGCATCGGTAGTATCGTGGAGCATTTCCTTGGCGGCCTCGATGTCATCGAGCGCGCCGATGTACTCGCGCGAGGCGGCGATGAGGTCGGACTGGTGCGCGTACTCCTTGTTGAGACGCGTGAACTCCTTGATATCGGAGGCGACGGCCGGGTCGGAGAGCTTCTTCTCGAGTTCCTCGTAGGCCTTGATGATCTTTTCGAGCTTGTCGCGCATGGCGGGACTCCTTTATATGCGTGAAGATGAAAATCGGCAGAGTTGATGGGGCGCATGGCGCCACTGCGGGGGTAAGCCCAGCTAGAACATGTCGATCTTCAGATACATGCGCATCCCTTCGCGTGTGGGGTACATAGTTGCGGTCTAACCCATACATGATAGCGTGCGCAGGCAAACCTGCATATAACCCGCACGGAATCCGACAAGGGGACAGTCCCTTTGTCGGATTCTAGAGCGTATGGAGCAGGGCGATGAGGAAGCGGATACCCTGGAGGTAGGCGCGGCGGGTGATGCGCTCGTTGGTGCCGTGGACGCCGCGATCGCACTCGTCATCGTCGACTACAAACGCCGAGAAGCGAATGCACTCAGGGCAAATACGCTGGTAGTTGGCAGCGTCGGTCGCACCGATCACGGTCGAGGGCACAATTGCCACTGGCTCGAATGATCCGTTTTCCTCCGTCCCCTTTGGATCACGGAAATAGCGGGCGGCGGTGAAGCGAACCGCCTCGAGGCCGGGACCACCGATGCGCGGGGACGGCGAGGGCTCGGAGCTGCCGAGACCCAGCTCCACTTCGACACGACCGGCAAGGTCCGCCTCGGCAACCGCCTCACGACAGCACGCCACAACGTCGGCCACGCTCGTGCCCTCGAGCATGCGGAAGTTGATGTTGGCCCACATATCCTGCGGCATTACGTTGGCGCCGGTGCTGCCACCCTCGATCTGCGTGGGCGCGCAGGTAGTCGTCACCAGCGGATAGAGCTTTTTGCTGGCGAGGCAATCACGGACAATGGCGTCCCCGTTGGCGGCAATTTCATCGGCCGTGTAGAGCCCCAACTCGACGAGTTGGGCGGCAAGCGGATCGGTCACGCGCGTCGGCCACTCGATATCGCAGATTGCGGTGATGGCACGGCTGAGCACCTCAAGCGACGTGCCGCCGTAGGGGTTGGAAGAATGCCCGCCCGCGCTCTTTGTCTTGAGCACAATGTCGGCATAACCTTTCTCAGCCAGGTCAGCGTGCATGAGCCAACCCTCGCCCGCGCTATACTCGGCAGCCGGAACGATGCGGTAGTCACCCTCGTCGATCAGGTACTCAAGCTCAATGCCGCGCCCCTTGAGCGCACGGCCGATGGCGCCTGCTCCGTACTGCGTAGTCTCCTCGTCCTGGCCAAAGGCCAGGAGCAGCGTGCGCTCGTGCTGCCAACCGTGCGCCAGCGCATACTCGACAGCCTCGAGAATGCCTGCGACCTGATCCTTCATGTCGATCGCGCCGCGGCCCCAGATGTAGGTGTCGTCCACGTGCCCGCTAAAGGGGGCATGTGTCCAGTCGGCCTCGGTATCCGGCACCACGGGGACCACGTCCATATGGCCCATGAGCATGACGGGTTTGAGGGCGGGGTCGGAACCGCCAAGCGTCACCAGCAGCGAATGATCGATAAGCTCGACCTCGCCCGCCGCAAACACGCGCGGCCAGGTCTGCTGCATATAGGCGCGCAGGTCATCGAAGGGCTGCCAGTCCACCGCCTCGGTATCCATGCTCGAGACGGTCGGAAACGACAGCACGCGGCCCAAGCGCTCGCACGCGCCGGCCTCGTCTATATCGGCAAAATCGTCCTCATGCGCAAAGAAGCGCCAAACCTCGGCCATGACATCCTTTCGATTGTGACGACAAAGGCCGCCCCACGGGAGCGGCCCTGCAACGTAAGCGTTTGCGTCGGTTATTTGTCCTCGAGATAGCGGGAGAGGAACTCGCGAGTGCGCTGATGTTTGGGGTTGCCGAAGAGCTCGGCCGGCGCGGCGTCCTCGAGCACCACGCCCTTGTCCATAAAGACCACGCGGTCGGACACCGTGCGGGCAAAGGCCATCTCGTGCGTGACGACAACCATGGTCATGCCGTCGGCCGCGAGCTTGCGCATGACCTCGAGCACCTCGCCCACGATCTCGGGGTCGAGTGCCGAAGTCGGCTCGTCGAACAGCATGATCTGCGGACTCATGCACAGGGCGCGGGCGATGGCCACGCGCTGCTTTTGGCCACCGGACAGGCGACCCACGGCGGCGTGCGCGAACTTTTCGAGCCCCACGCTCGTCAGATGCTCCATTGCGACCTTCTCGGCCTCGGCCTTGCCCATCTTTTTGAGCGTGACGGGCGCGAGCGTGCAGTTGTCGAGCACATCCATGTTGTTGAACAGGTTAAAGCCCTGGAACACCATGCCGATGTCCTCGCGCAGCTTGTTGATATTGCAGCGCTCGGCCGTAAGGTCCTGGCCGTGGAACCAGATGTGGCCCGCGTCCGGGGTCTCGAGCAAGTTGAGGCAGCGCAGGAAGGTCGACTTGCCCGAGCCCGAGGCGCCGATAATGGTGACGACCTCGCCGGGATTGACAGCGAGGTCGATGCCCTTAAGCACCTCGAGCGAGCCAAAGCTCTTGCGCAGGCCCTCGACGCGGATAAGCGGCTCATTGGTCTGTGCGGCGGCCGCGGTGCCGGTAGTGGCGGTATCTGCCATGATGATTCTCCTCGTCTTGAGCCTAGTTGGAGCTGGGCAGCGTGGCCGGGGCCTCAGCGCCCAGCTTTTTGCCAAAGGCCTCGAGCAGGCGGCTCGCCACGAGCGTCAGGATCAGGTAAACCACGAGCGCCACGCAGTAGACCTCCATCTGGCGGTAGTACACGCCGGCGACGGTGGTGGTGGCGTACATGAGGTCGAACACGCCGATGACCGAAAGCACCGACGAGTCCTTGATGTTGATGATGAGCTCGTTGGTGAGCGCCGGAATCGCGTTTTTAATACCCTGGGGGAACACAACCTTGCGCATAGCCTGCCACTGCGAAAGACCCAGCGAGCGCGCCGCCTCGGCCTGGCCGGGATCGATGGACTCGATGCCGCCGCGCAGGACCTCCATCATGTAGGCGGTGGAATTGAGCGAGATGGTGACGAGGCCGGCATTGAAGGTACTCCAGATTTGGTTGGCCTGGGCGGTCTCGAAGCCCATGCCGCGCAAAACGGTGAAGCCCGCGTAATAGATGAGCAGGCCCTGGACCATCATGGGCGTGCCGCGCACGATGGTGGAGTAGATGGTCGCAAAGCCACGGCCGATACTCTTAAAGAAGCGCACCAAGTCGTTGTCCACGCGATCGAAGGTCTGAATACGCAGGAACACAAAGAGCAGCGCCAGGAAGAATGCGATGACGGTGCCGAAGATCGCAAGCGCGATGGTGATCTCGATACCGCGGATAAAGAAGTCCCCGCTCTTGTAGGTCATGTAGACCAGACTCGACAAAAAGTCGCTGGGGTTGGAGTCCGAGACAATGCTCACCCGCACCAGGTCGATAAACGACATGACGCAACGGTCGATAAAGAAGATCGCCGCAATGGCGACCACGACATAGCTGCCCAGGCGCGCGCCGCGACGAAAGCGCTCGGAAGCAAACGGCGACGTTTCGCGATAGTCATTCCAGTGCATGAGTTTGGTGACGAGCGCCGCCGCCGACACGACGAGCCAGGCCCAAAGGATTGCCCAGAGGCAGTCTTGGAACACGCCCGTAGGCGCCAAGAAGCTCAGCGGCGTGGGGTTGCGTTGGCTAAACACCAGGCCGAGCGCCGCGATAACGCTCGTGCCCAGGTACACATAGCGGTGGTCGGCCTTGGTAAAGGAGGCCAGACGATTGATGGTTTTCATGCTGCCTCCCTATGCCGGCTGACGATCGAGGCACGCGTCCCACATTTGGTCGCGCTCCTCTTGGCTAATGCCCTTGAGTGTCTTGTCGATGAGCTTAAGCAGCTTGTCCGAGCCCTTGCGGCAGCCGACGTTTGCCGCGACCTCCTGCTTAAAGCCCTCGCCCTCGGCAAAATGAATAGGGACAATGCCCGGATTTTGGGCCATATAGCCCTTCTCGTTCTCGGTGTTGTAGGTCACGGCATCGCACGTGCCCTGCAGCAGGTTCGAGAACACCGTGGGAACCGAATCGACCGGGTTCTTGTGGACGACGCCCGGGATCTCGTCGATGACGGTGTCGAGCATGGTGTCCTTTTGGCCGAGTACCGTGGCACCACTGAAGTCGCTGAGCTTGGTGGCGTTCTGGTAGGGCGAGCCCTCTTTTACGAACAGGCCAAAGTAGCCAATGAAGTACGGGTCGGAGAAGCCGACCGACTCCTCGCGCTCGGGCGTGGCACTCATACCGGCGATGATGAGGTCGATCTGGCCGTTGTTGAGCGAATCGATAAGGCCCGAGAAGCTCTGCTTGACGGCAACGGGCTCGCCGCCGAGGGCCTTGCAGACGATCTTGGCGATCTGCACGTCGTAGCCATCGGCATAGGCGCCCTGCACGTTGTCGATGGGGATGGTGTACTCACTGGCTTCGGAAACCTGCCAGTTGTACGGGGCGTAGGCCGCTTCCATGCCAATGCGGATCTTGTCCTTGCCGATCACGGAATCGGACAGGTCGTCGCGACCGCCGCCCGTCGTGGGCTGAACCACCTTGAGCGTGGACGGGCGCTGACAGCCGGCGAGCGCGCCGGCGACGACGGAAGCGCTCGCAGCGAGAGCGCTACCCAAAAAGATGCGACGGCTGCACACCAGCTGTGGATGCGCGTCGCGTTGATGGGGAGAATGCATAATCTGCCTTCCCTGTTGAATCGTATGCTGACGACTTAACAGGATATACGCCAGCGACCAGCAGCGCAGCACAAGCTCGAAAAATTAATAGACACACGGTAGTCATTGGGAACGTCGATGTTTTGGCAATGCCAGCGAGCGCCGCCCAGAGCGAACAAGTTGGCATGAAAAAGGCAGGGCATAGACCTTCTGGTCATGCCGTGCCTTTTGAATGGCAAATTGTCGCTCTGGGTGGCGCGCAGCGTCGACCGGTCCGCCGTTCGCTAGAACGGCGGAACCTCTAGAGCAGGGTGACGCTAAAGGAACGGGTGTCGGTAGCACCCGGCGCCAGCGTAATGGTGTTGACCTTGTGCTCAAAGACGTCGTCCTCGGTGTCCATGGTGGTGTGGCCGGTCCAGGGCTCGAGCGCCACAAACGGGGCGTCGTTGGCGGCAGACCACACGCCGATGTACTTAAAGCCCTCAAAGTCGATCTTGACGCCGTGGCCCGACTTGCGACCGCGCAGCGTGAGCGTGGAGCCCGGGGTATCGGTGAACATGATGGCGTCATTATCGAAGCTGCGGTGCGTGATGGGCAGCACATCCGAGTTGTCGGGGGCCTTATAGCTACCCTCGAACGTCATAAGGCCGTCGGGCGTGATGACGGGGGCCTCGTTGGTCCAAACCTCAGTAAACGCCAGCTCGTAATCCTCGAACGCCTCGTCCTCGGCACCGGGGGCGGGCACGTTAAATGCAGGGTGGCCGCCCACCGAGAACGGCAGGTCAACGTCACCAGTGTTGGTGACGGTAAAGGTCTGCGTGAGAGTGGCGTCGCCGGTCAGAGCATAGGTCATGTTGAGCTTAAAGTGGAACGGGAAGGCCTTGAGCGACTCGGGCGTGTCAGTGATCTCGTAGGTGACGGACGAGCCGTCCTCGGAGACCTCGACCAGCTTGTGCTCGACAATGCGCGCGAGGCCATGGCGCGCCATCTCGCAGGTTCCGGCCGCAGACGTCGCCGTGTTGTTGCGCAGCGATCCCACGATGGGGAACAGAATGGGCGCGTGCTTGCCCCAAAAGGCCGGGTCGCCCTGCCACAGATACTCGTTGTCATTGAGGGCAAGGCTCGTGAGCTGGGCGCCCATGGAATCGATGGCCGCAGTGAGGCCGCCGCGCTTGATGGTAGTGACGGTGGACATGTTACTTCCTCCAAAAGTAAACAATAGTGTCGAGGGCTATTGTCCCACTCTTGGCGGCAAGGAGAAGCGACAGGCACAGTTATTGAACGATTGCGTAAAGGTCGAACCCGCCCTGCGGCGTGCTGTCGACCGTATCGGCCGCCTGTGAATTAAAACTCACCGGAACCATGCGCTTTGAGGCACGGTAACGCGTGCCGTCGGTGGCAACGGGCGGCTCATCGACCGTGAGCTCGTAGTCACCGGGCTTGAGCTCGATACCGTCACCTTCGGAATTGACGTATTGGTATTCGTCGACCGCTTGCCCCTTGAGTGTGCGGCCCACAATATGAACGAGCATCTGGCTGTCGCCGCGCGCGGTATCCCACGTCGCGCCGTCCTTGACCTCGACCGACACATGTACCGAGCGCGTGCGGCTGAGCGATTGTTCGACAGACATCTCGACCTTGGCGGCATCTTTGCGCTGTTGCTCCACATGGCTCCAGACATTTCCGATCGCCGAGCAAGCGATGACGCCGGCCATGAAGGCGATGAGGATGGGGCCGAGCGGGGAGCGGCGGCCCGCGTCTTCCTCGCGAGCCAGGTCGGGGCGACGCGTGGGGGCGGGCGCCTGGGCACCCTGCGCGGGCACGTCGAGTATGCTGAAGGATGCCGTGCTGCCGGGGTCGATGGTGTGGCGCGGCTGCGGGGTCTTGGCCGGCGAGATGGACATGTCGGCTGGCTCACCCAGCGTGGCCGTGGCATCGGCCTTTGCCTCGTCGGCCTCGGCCTGGGCCCAGGCTTGCTCGAAGGTCAGGGGCTCGGCGGGGTCGGAATCGGCATCCGAGTCAAGCGCATCGCCAGCATCGGAGTCCACATCGGTCCCGTCGCTCAACTCATCACTTGGCAAGGGCTCGTCCCACACCTCATCCGGAGCCTCGCCCTCGCTGTACCACCATTCAAAGCTATCGATATCCATACGGGGCGCCCCCTTGGCCTCGCAAATAAACACTTGCTAGCCTTATACCCCCAGACGGCACGGCGGCTCGCCGGCACAGATAGGAAAACCATCACAACATTCGACGCTTTTCCTCGTTTTCGAGATTTTCATCGAATGTTGTGACGGTTTGGGCGGCAGCCATGCCGCGAATGTGACAAAGGGACTGTCCTCTTGTCACATCTGGAGGGCGACGGGGATTTGGATGCAGCAGAAGTCCTCTTGGTGGGACTCGTCGTAGCTCGTGGTATCGAGGTAGCAAAAGTCGAAAGCGTTGCCGATGGGCCGGAGCGCGTGCCTGTCCATGCAGGCCACGACGGCGCGGATGCCCTCGGGCTCGTACGGCATACCCCAGCGGCTCATGCACAGATACGTGCCCTCGGGCAGCACTTCGATGCCGATCTTTGCCAGCTCGGCGGGATCGCTCGGCAGCAGTTCCTCGGCACCGCGCGGCAGCACGGCAAAGGAGCCGGCACCGGCAATGGGGTCGTCGGAATGCAGCGCCTCGCGACGCAGCATGGCGCCCCAGCCACGCATGGGGCGCGTGCCCGTCAACGCACGCATGCGCAAAATCGCCCGCATGAGTGTGGGGTGAAGCATCGAGCGGCCACGCTCGATATCGCCCGGAAACTCCTCAAAGACCACGTAGCGACGCTCAAACTGCTTGAGCTCCGGCTTGCCCTCGCGCTCGCGCCAGTAAACCGCCTCGTCGTAAAAGCTCAGACGCTCCTGCACACTCGCGCGCTCGGCTTTGAGCCCGGCGATCTGTTCATCGAGCGCCTGCACCCGCGAGCGCAGGTGGTCGGTCATCTCGCTAATGTCGAACGTCGAGGCTAGGCGGTCGATCTCATCGAGTTCGAGCCCTAGGTCGCGCAGCATGCAGATCAGACGCATGAGCGGGATCTGCGTGGGCGAATAGAAACGGTAGCCTTTTTCGTTAACCACGGCGGGCTTAAACAGACCGATCTTGTCGTAATAGATGAGCGTTTGGCGCGAAACGTTAAACAAGCTCGCCATCTCGCTAATCGCATACATGCCCGTCTGCATAGATCCTCCCGACACACCAAAGCCCGCCGCCCACAGGGGCAGCGGGCTCAAACACTCCTCGTATCCTACCCTAAAGACGCCTATGACCAGCGCTTATAGTTTGCACATGACACGCCGACGGCCTCGAGCGCCTTGGCGGCGATGTGGTGCACCGCGTCGTCGAGCGTGGCGGGGCCGTTGTAAAACGTGAGCATGGGCGGCATGAGCATGACGCCCGATACGCGCGCCAGGCGCGCCATGTTGTCGACGTGAATGGCGCTGAAGGGCGTCTCGCGCACCATGAGCACCAGGCGGCGTTGCTCTTTCATCTGTACGTCGGCCGCACGCAGCAACAGGTTTTCGCTGTAGCCGCTCGCAATGCCGGCGAGCGTCTTCATGGAGCAGGGCGCCACGATCATGCCGTCGACCGGATAGGTGCCGCTTGCGATGGCAGCGCCGATGTTCTTGTTGTCGTAAACCACATCGGCATAGCACGCAAACTCGTCGAGTGTCATGCCGAGCTCCTGCTCGATGGTGATCTCTCCCCCGCGCGTGACGACAAGCGCCGACTCGGCGCCGGCCTGGCGCAGGCATTTGAGGCACTCGAGGCCCAGCGCGGCACCGCTGGCGCCAGACACGCCAACGACAATGCGACGGGGACGGACAGAAGGCTCAGGCATGGCAACTCCTTGACTACTTGGTAGGGCTACGTACTAGAAAGCGAGCTCTGCTGCCCACTTATCTGTATCGATCTCCATGAACTGCGAGCGGATGAAGTTCTTCTTGAGGTTGAACGGGACCGTGCAGTCGAAGATGGCCTTGCAGGCGATGCCGTGCTCGCGGATCGAAGGATCGAACGCGGGGTCGTTGGACGGGTCGAGCACGTGGCAGTGGCAGCCGGGGATGGTGATGAGGTCCACGTCGGCCTGGAAGCGCGTGGTCATGGCCCACATCACGTCGCTCATGTCGAAGATGTCGACATCCTCGTCGACCAGAATCACATGCTTGAGCTCGGAGAATGCCGAGAAGGCGAGCATGGCGGCGTTGCGCTGACGACCCTCGTCATTTTTGCTCGACTTCTTGAACTGCATAATGGCAACGAACTTGCCGCCGCCGCAGGGGGCAGCGTGGACGTTGAGCAGGCGGCCCGGGATAGCGGTCTCGACCATCTTGTAGATGGAAGCCTCGGTGGGGATGCCGGCCATGGACACGTGCTCGCGCGAAGGGCCGATGCAGCTCTCCATGATGGGGTTGGTGCGTGTGGTGACGGCGGTGATCTTGATCACCGGGCAGACCTTAGCGCCACCGGTATAGCCGGGGAACTCGGGCATGGCGTAGCCGTGGCCGTTGACGTCCTCGTTGATGGTCTCGTCGTGCATGAGGTAGCCCTCGAGCACGTACTCGGCATTGGCGATGCACTTCTGCGGAACGGTGACGCAGTCGGCAAGCTCGACGGCGTGGCCGCGCAGGGCGCCGGCGATCTGCAGCTCGTTGAAGCCGAGCGGCGTGGTGGGAGCCTCGAAGCCGCAGCACATGTACACAGCGGGGTCCAGGCCGATGGAGATGGAAATGGGCATGTCCTCGCCGCGCTGGCAGTACTCGTCAAAGAAGGCGCCAAGGTGACGGCTACCCGGGGTGATCCACATGGCGAGCTTGTCCTTGTCGACGCAGGAGAAGCGGTGGATGGTCACGTCGGACTGGGAGCCGTCGGGGCTCGTGCCGTAGGCAAGGCCCATGGTGATGTAGGGGCCGCCGTCGACAGGCGTGTTGGTGGGAGCGGGGACGATCTTGCGCAGGTCAAAGCCCTCGTCGGTCGCCTTGTACACGACCTCCTGGCAGTCGACGTGCGCACCCTCGGCGATCTGCTCGGGCGCGATCAGGTTCTCGAAGCGCTTGCCGATCTCGAGGCCCAGGTGCTCCTCGTCCAAGTCGAGCAGGGCGGCAACGCGCTTGCGGCTGGCAAGCATGCCAATGCAGACCTTAGCATCGTCAAAACCCTTGACGTTGTTGAAGACCATCGCCGGACCCTCTTTGGTCGGACGCATAACGGTGCCGCCGGCGCCGACGTGGCGATAGACACCCGAGACCTCGGCGTCCGGATCGACCTGGGTGTCGGTCTCGAGCAGCTGGCCCGGCATCTCGCGCAAAAAGTCGAGTGCGGAGCGCAGATCGTGGATCTGGGAAGCATCGGTAGTGGACATGGCGTGCTCCTTTCGGGAGAGTACCCGGCGGCGGGAGTGCCGCCGGGCTGGGGAACGTAGTGGGGCCACGGCGCCCATGGATGGGGCACTCGGGCACTCGCAGTTCAAGCACTCGGCTAATTACAGCCAAGCGCTCGACCGTTTACATCAGGCCAAAGAGGTGGAACCAGGCGGCCTCGACCAGCACGACGATAAAGACGACCGCAGTGAGGGGAATGCCCATGCGCATGGCCTCTTTGGAGGTGTAGCCGCCGGCGTCCTTGCCCTCGCCGATAAGGATCGGCAGGTTATGGAACGGCAGGATGTAGTGGATGTTGATGGACGTGAAGACGATGAGTGCCACGGCGAGCGGGCTCACGCTGGAGCCAGCCGCAAAGCTGATGAACGCCGGCACGCACACGCCGAGCACGGCCATGACCGAGCCCATGAACATGTGAATGATCATGGAGAGCGCGGCGACAAGCAGGGCGAACAGGAAGATGTTCTCGGGCACGGAGCTGGGGAGCACGACATCGGCGATCCAGGCGTTCATACCGGTGGCACCGCCCACGGAACCCACGGCCATGGCGGCCGTCAGGAACATGAGGGACTTGATGTCGACGGCGTTCCAGCTGGCGGGAGTGAGGACCTCGCCGATGATGGGCATGGCGAGAGAGACGCCGATGGCCAGGGTGACCCAGCCGATGTAATCGCCCGAGACAGTGAGCCACAGCGCGATGGCGATGACAAGCCACACGATGGTGCGGATCTCCTTGACAGAGAGCTTGCCGAGCGCAGCCTGCTTGGCCACGATCTGCTCGCGATCGTAGACGAGTTCCTTGCTGGGCTTAAAGAGGAAGAGGCCCAGGAACAGGGTGCACAGCAGCGCGACCAGCATGGGCACGCTCATGTACAGGAACCAGTCGATAAACGACGGGCTCATGCCGCCGGCCTCGGCGCTGTACTGCGCAACGAGCGGGTTGAGTGTGGAGTCGCCCGTCAGGAAGAACATGGAGCCCGGAGCGGCAGCGGCAAACACGAGGAAGCCGAGCTTGCCGCGGTCGTCGTCACCGTAGCCGGCGGACTCGGCGATGACCGAGACGACGGCGAGGATGAGGAAGGCGCGGGGGAACGGATGCGGGATCAGCAGCGACAGCACAAAGGTGAGCGCGAAGATCGAGATGATGAGCGACTTGGCGTCGCGCACGAACTTGAGCATGAACGCGTAGGCGATGCGCTCGCCCAGGCCCGACTCCTTGACTGCACTGGCGATGAGGTAGGCGCCGATGACGAGCCACATGGTGGCTTTGGTCCACGAGCTAAACGTGGAGGCGACCGTCGCCGAGATGCTCGCGGCGCCCGTGTCGTCCACGCACACCTTAAACAGAACGAGCAGCGCGCAGTAGAGCAGGCCCACAAAGCCCGGCTGTGCCACGCCACATGCCCAGAACACCACCGTGGCGAGCGTCAGTGCCAGACAGGTCTGACCGCCGACCGTAAGCTCGACCGTCGAGCTCAGCTCCGCCAAAGGAAGAAACTTCACCAGCAAAAAGACAATGATACCCAGCACAAAGCCAATTTCGCGCTTGGTGATCTTAAACGCCTTCTTTTCCGCTTCCATCTCCCCACCTTTCTTGTTGGGGGCGCTCCGGATTCGCAGCCACGTTGCCACTTAAAAAGGGGCGCCCGTTATCGGACACCCCTTACGTTGCGCTGTGTTGCAGCAATACAGTCAAGCGAGATTTTTTGGATAGGTAGCGACCTTTCCTCTTGGACAGAAAACCGTCCCAACAATCGACGGTTTTCCTCGTTTTCGAGTTTTTCGCCGAATGTTGGGACGGTTTGGGGAACCAGTCGATCCCAGATGTGACAAAGGGACTGTCCCTTTGTCACATTGCGAGGGTCGTGCGGATGGATGGGGTCTCTAGAGCCTCGCGGAGCCAGGGGGCAAGGGGCTCGGGGCGACCCTGCAGGTAGCCGTCGAGCTCGGGCGGGGCCACACGACGCACCTCCGAGATTTCCTCTAGGTTGATGTGCAGCTCGCCCGGCTCAACATGGGCAAGATAGACCTCGCACCATTCGCACTCGCAGTGACCGTCGCCGTGGTCCTCGCGGTAGACGATATGTCCCAGATGCTCAAGATCGCTCAGCTCGCGCGCAACGCCGAGCTCCTCGCCCATACGACGAGCGGTGGCCGCGGCAACGTCCTCGCCCGGCAGCGGGTGGCCGGCGCAACCGTCGGCAAGTACCCCGCCCCACAGGCGCTTGAGCGGACTGCGACGACAGAGCAGCAGGTGTACATCTTCGCCCCGACCCTCAACTAGAAGCGTCAGGAAAGCCTGATGCAGGATGCCCTCCCCCGCATGCGCCTCGATGCGATCGACGGGGCCAAGCGCCTCGCCGGTCGCGGCATCGACAGCCACGACCTCGGCGCCCGCGCCGCCCTCGTCCCAGCCGGCGCGCAAGATGCGGGCTGCGGCGGCCTCGAGCGCGGCGATGAGTTCCTTGGTGGTATCGAGGACGCGCCGCAGATCGTCCGCGCTCGCGTGCTCAACATGAAAGCCCGTGCTTGCAACCACCGGCACGCCAAAACGCGTGGCCAGAGCCGCGGCGATATCGTGTGCCGGGATCTCGTCGCGATGGCACGGAACAGCCAGGATGCTCACCGTTGCCGTGCGGCCGGGCTCGGGGCGCGGAATGGCCTGCGCCGTGGCGCCCAGGTGAGCGAACTGGGGCGAGCAGGCATACACCGCCATGCCCCGCGGTGTCACCGTCAACTGGGCCTCGAGCGCAAACTTGCCCTCGCCCACTGCAACCTTTGTCGTGTGCATACCCATGGAATCTCCTGTCGCCCGCGATGTACCTGAGACCATCTTCACCTGTATTGCGACTATACAGACAAGCTCACCATGTGACAAAGGGACTGTCCCTTTGTCACATTCTGTTAGAGTTGCAGGGATTGAATCCCGCTTATTCATGCGACATTGGAGTGACAACCTTGACCGCCGCAACCACGCCTAAAAGTAAGTCAACCGCCGCCGCGCTCTCCCCCGCACGCACCAAGCTCTGCCTGGCGCTGCTCGTGCTGTTGGGATTCTCGCTCGGCTGCTCCGAGTTCGTGGTCATCGGCATCGAAAGCGACTTGGCGACGGAACTCGGCGTATCGCTTGCCACAGCGGGCCAGCTCATCAGCGTGTTTGCGCTTGTCTATGCCATCGCAACGCCGGTGCTTGCGCTCAGCACGGGACGTTTTCGCCGCTACCAGCTGCTCGTGTGCTATAGCATCGTCTTTGTGCTCGGCAACTTGGTCATGGCGTTGGCGCCCAACTTCCAGGTGCTGTTTATCTCGCGCATTGTCCTGGGCTCTGTCTCGGGTGCGCTGCTCGCCGTGGGCGTAACGTACATCCCTGAGCTTCTGTCCCCGCAGCAAACTTCGCTTGCCATCTCGGTGGTATATGGTGCGTTTTCCGTGGCGATGGTCTTTGTGACCTCGATTGGCAAGTTTGTGGCCGACACGCTCGATTGGCACGTGGCCATGTACGGCACGCTGACCTTTGCCGTTATAATCTGCGGAGCGCTCGTGGCGTTTATGCCACGAGCCGGGCAGACCGACGAACCCGCTACCTTCCGCGAGCAGGCGGGGCTTCTGCGCGAACCGAGCATCATCACCGGCATGCTCATCTTTTTGTTTGGCGTGGGCTCGGTCTACGTATTCTACGGCTACGTGACGCCTTATCTTGAGCAGGTGCTGGGCATGGGCACGGTCGAAGCCAGTACCACGCTTATGGCCTACGGCGTGTTCTGCCTGATCTCGAACATCCTGGGCGGATGGATCGACGCGCGTTTTGGCATGAAGGCGCTGCTTGTGACGTTTGTGCTGCAGGCTGTGGCGTTACTCGGGCTGTTTGCCGTGGGCGGCACCATGCCGCTCGCGCTGGTCTTTGTCTTTAGCTTGGCGTTGCTCATGTACCTGTTCTCGGTGTCGTGCATCACGCACTTTATGGACGTGGCACGCAGCCGCCATCCCAAGTCGATGGTACTCGCAAGTTCGGTTGAGCCCATGGCGTTTAACGTCGGCATCTCGTTTGGCACTGCAGTGGGCGGCGCCGTGGTAAGCAGCATTGGCATTGCGTACGTGGGCGCCGTGGGCGCCGCGTTCTCGCTTGTGGCCTGGGCGCTTACGCTGGTAACGATTAAGTTGGCTCGCTGGGAGCGCAGGCGAGCAAGGGCGTAGAGCGAGGTTCCCTCTAAAACGTCTATCGTTCCAGTCGCGACGCTTACCTGACGACAGGCTAAGCCAGCTCCTTTAGCTGTGGTTCGATCTCATGTACTTCGAATGCACGATTTTCCAGTTTTCGTGTATCCGAAGTACACGAAATGTGCGCGGGGCACCTCAAAGGCGGCGGCAGACGCATTGTCTGCCGCCGCCTTTTATACTGGATTTTATAGATACGCGAGTCGTTTACTCCATACCCAGTAGCTCGCGCATCTGAGTTGCGTAGTTAGATGCCATGTTGCCGTAGACAATCTGCACGCCGCCGTTAACATGCACGATGCCACGCGCTTCGAGCTTTTCGGTAAACTCGGCGTCATCAACTACCTTGTCACAGTCATTAAGCTGGATGCGCAGACGGGTGAAGCAGGCCTCGACAGACTTAATATTGTTATCGCCGCCCACTGCCTCAACGATGGCGGGAATGAGGTCGCTGATCACAGTCTTGGGAGCCTTTGCGGCCTCATCGTCGGACTCTTCCTCGCGGCCGGGAGTCTTAAGGTCCTTCTTAAGAATGATGAACTTGAAGACGAAGTAGTACACCACGAAGTAGATGGGGCCGAGGAACAGGATAACCTGCCAGTTGGAGCCCTTGGCTGCACCCATAATGCCGTTAAAGATCAACGACAAGAGCGGGCCGCCGAAGGACGCGGAGCCAGCCACGTTGAACTGCAGGATATAGGTCAGCGCATAGGCAAGACCAGCCATGAGAGCGTGGAACACGTAGAGGATGGGCGCAATAAACAGGAAGGAGTACTCGAGCGGCTCGGTAATGCCGGAGAGGATGCAAGGCACCACGATGGCAATCATGAGCGCTGCGGTCTTCTTCTTGTTCTTGGGAAGCGCCGTCTTGTAGAAGGCGAGTGCAGCGCCAGGCAGGCCGAACATGGCGAAGATAACCTTGCCGTTCATGACAAAACGGCTGACCTCGATGTTAAACGGCGTGCTGGGAGAGCCCAGGATCGCGTTGTAGATATTGATAGCGCCCTGAACAGTCTGGCCGTCGATGGTCTCGACGCCACCGAGCGACGTGAAGAAGAACGGCAAATAGACAAAGTGATGCAGGCCAAAAGGCAGGAGCATGCGCTCGCCGGCGCCGTAGACAAATGCACCAAAGGCACCCGTAGTCTTGATGAACTCGGACAGCGCACCGAGAGCGTTCTGAATAAACGGGAAAACAAAGGACATGACCAATGCGAGGATGCTGCATGAGAGCAGCGTCACCGCCGGGATAAAGCGCGTACCGTTGAAGATGGAGAACACGGCAGGCAGCTCAATCTTGTAGTAACGGTTATGCAACCATGCGACGATTGCGCCCACCAGAAGACCGCCGATAACGCCAGTGTCGAGCGTGGTGATGCCGAGGATCGTGCTCTGGCCCGTCGTAAGATTCGCGGGATCGATAACGCCAGTCGCCGTAAGGAACGTGCCCATCACGGAATTCATGCACATGTAGCCCAAAAAGCCACAAAGCGCCGCGGTAGCCTTCTCGGACTTGGCGAAGCCATAGGCGAGACAAATCGAGAAGATAACCGGGATGTTGTTCATAACGATGCCGGCAGCGGCCTTGAGAATCGAAAAGAAGATCGCAAAGCCCGGAGCAGCAAGCCAGGGAACAGCTGCCGTAAGGGTGGGGCTGGTAAAGGCATTGCCAAAGCCCTGAAGGATGCCGGCGATTGGCAGGATCAAGACAGGCGTCATGAGGACTTTGCCCAGACGCTGGAACTTTGCCAGCAGCTCATCTTTGTTCATGGGATACCCCTCTTAAAGAAACGGGGCGTGCAGCTCCACAGCCCACACGCCCCATAACAGTTATCAAGCGCTATGGAACTAGCTACTTAAGCTCCGGCCAGTAATCCTTATTGGCCTCGATGAGCTTGTCGAGCACTTTGCGAGCCTTCTTTGCGTCACCGACCAGACGATTAAGCGTGAGTGCCTGCAGAGCCTTCTCGTAGGAACCCTCCATCCAAGCCTCAACGGTCAGGCGCTCATAGGCGTACTGGTTCTCCATAAGGCCGCGATAGAAGGTACCGATCTTGCCAACAGCATAGGGCTGCGGGCCATTGGCGCCCACGCTTGCCGCGACCTCTACCATGGCGTCATCGGGCATGCCCTCGATAATGCCGTTGTTGGGCACGATGACAATGAAGGTCTTGTTGGTGTTGCGGTAAATGGCCGAGGTGATTTCCACGATCATATCGCCATGAGCGTCGTTCTGCACAACCGAGGAGTTCTTTGCGGTGCCGACTTTGGCAACACGCTCGCACTCGGCGAACACGCGCTTCTCACGACCGTTGATAACCTCGTCGGAGCGAGTGTAGTCGGGGTCGAGGTGAGCGACCTTGTACTCGGGATACAGATAGTACTGCAGATAAGTGTTGGGCAGATAGTCGGGGAAGTCCTCGAGCATGTCCTTGACCATGGCGTAGGTATCAAGCCAGGACTGGTCACGCTGCTCGGCATCGGCAGGAAGGAAGCCGTTCTTCTCCGTGTATTCCTTAATCTGCGGGACGAGGTCATGGCCCTCTTCATCGTAGATGTGCTTGAACCAACCGAAGTGATTGAGGCCAAAGTACACGGGCTCCGTCTTGCTCATATCGCGACCGAGCAGGCGACCGTAAGAGCGCATGAGGTTGACGGGCTGGTCGCAGATGTTGAGGACGCGATGCTCATCGGGCAGGACGCGCTCGAGACCATATGCCACAATAGCAGCCGGGTTGGTGTAGTTGATAATCCACGCCTCCGGGCTATGAGCGCGAACGTCGTTGACGATCTCAACCATGTCATGCATGGAGCGCATACCGTAAGCCATGCCGCCAGGGCCCACCGTTTCCTGGCCGATGATTCCCATATGCAGCGGAATCTTCTCGTCCTTGCTACGCATCTCGTAGCCGCCGGTACGAATCTGGCAGAGCACAAAGTCGACGTCGGTGTAAGCCTCGTCCTTATCGGTGGTGTAACCAAACTCCACACCGGGCTCCTCCTCGGCGAAGAGGATCTTGCCAAACTCGCCGATCGGACGCTGGCGCTCGGCATCGATGTCATAGAGCATCACGCGGTTCAGCGGCAGAATGTCCATGTGCTTGGTCAGGGCCTTGAGAATGCCAGGGCACCACGTAGAGCCGCCGCCAACGATCACAATATTGAGCTTATCCTTCATGTTCCGTCCCTCCAGGGTTGGCTGATCGGTGTTCTCGAAGACCTTGGGCTCCGCGGTTGTCCTCGGCTTGCTTCGTTTCGATTGATATTTTGCGATATAAGGTCATTTGAGAGTCCCCGTGTGGGCCAATGCGAAACGGGGACACATGATTTCGCTCACGACACAGATATGTGTAGGCAGACACGCGCGTTTGCCCAGTTCATGGGCAATAGGCAATCTTGACCGATTACCGATTTCTCACCTGGCTACACAAAGCGGTACCATATGTACGGCGAGATGCGAGGGGCTGAAACATCTTATGAAAGATCAAGAATCTTTTTATGATCATGTGCGAGCTGGCGAGAGCAAGCTCAACGATCTCGAAAGCGAGATCATGCGCTACATCATCGAGCTGCGTGATGATATTGACGATGTCACGCTTAAGAGCGTTGCTGAACGGTTCTT
The DNA here is from genome assembly GCF_003459655.1 of Collinsella sp. AF19-1LB. Lineage (NCBI taxonomy): Bacteria > Bacillati > Actinomycetota > Coriobacteriia > Coriobacteriales > Coriobacteriaceae > Collinsella > Collinsella sp. AF19-1LB. Next base: position 48,497 of record NZ_QRWO01000006.1, on the reverse strand, counting down.
CGTCGCTCCCAATACAATCGTCAGGCTTGCCCATAAGCTTGGCTTCTCGGGGTTTACGGAGCTCAAACAATCGTATTCCGCCTCGCTCGACCGCAATCGATTCACTATCGAGGCACTTCCTCTTGATACCCAGCTCGTACAGACCAAAGATCTGCTTAACGACAGGGTCATCGATTCGGTTGTGAGTCTTATCCAGGATGCCTCGCATATCGTGTTCTTCTGCTCGGGCTTTTCGAAATACCCGTGCCTCGAGATGGCTGAAAAGCTCAAAATAATGGGCAAGAACACCGATACGCTCAGTGAACGTCATGTCATGAGGCATTACGCAGAGCTCCTCGGCAAAAACGACCTGGTCTTCAGCGTTTCCGTAAGCGGCGAGACGCAGGTGTCTATTGACGCCACATCGATAGCCAAAACGCGCGGATGCAAGGTCGTCACGCTCACCGGCTTTTCTCGAAATTCTCTCTCGAAACTAGCCGACTACCCTATCTACACCGTGCAAAAAGAAATCCGCTTGGGCAGCATGGACCTCGACAGTCGATTGATGTTCTATTACGTTTTCGAATTGATATTTGAGCGTTACTTCAAACTGGCCAAGAAATAAAACTTGGCATGCGCCCGGCTTCGACTCCTTAGCAGCCCTCTATATGAAAGGAACCGCGCATGCAACGTGTACTGTTTATCTGTTATGGAAATATCTGCCGCTCGACGATGGCTGAGTCGGTGTTTACCGAGCTGGTGCACCGCGCCGGACGCGCGGACGAGTTTGTCATCGATTCCGCCGCGACCTCGACCGAGGAGATCGGCAACCCGCCACATCACGGTACCGTTGCCAAGCTACGCGAGGTTGGGATTCCCGTCGTCGCACATCGCGCACGTCAGGTGCGGCGCGCAGAGTATGGCAACTGGGATCGCATTGTTTATATGGATGCTGAGAACGCGCGCGGTCTGCGTCGCATCTTTGGCGACGACCCCGACGGCAAGATTACGCGCTTGCTCGATTGGACCGAGCGCCCCGGCGACGTGGCCGATCCCTGGTACACCGGCAACTTCGATGCCACCTACCGCGATGTGCTCGCCGGCTGCACTGCCATGCTCGAGCAGATGTAGGTTCGCGGGCGCACGAACCTCGCGAGCCGCGTCATCGGCATACAGATCGAGCGTGGATTTTCTCCCACTTTGAGCATTCAAGTGCGCTCTAGACGGGAGAAAATCCACGCTCATTATCTCGGATAGCGGATGCGACAAAGGCACTATCCCTTTGTCGCATCGGGGACTGTCCCTAGACCGGCTTGACCTCCAGCTTTATCCCCTCGGCACAGGAGTCACCCAAAACATCCGAAAGGGCCCAGGTCGCATATAGCGGCAAATAAAGAACAGCTCCGCTGCGTTCAACGTTGCCTCTCGAGAAAACAATCCCAAGCCTTACGCCATATTCGGCCGTATCAAGCACATGACCGAGCGCGGCGTGCGCGTGGTAATAGGAACCCGATTTAACCTCGATCGGAACAGCCGTTCCATCCGGTCCGTCGACCACAAAGTCCACTTCGCCGCGCTTCTTTGTCTGATAGTAGTAAAGCTGGCGATTTTGGGCAGTCAGCTGCTGGGCCACCACGTTTTCGTAAATACCGCCCAGATTGGGTTCCTTGCTATCAAGATACGCCGCCTGGGCGACGCCAACGGGGTAGCGCGCCATCAACATGCCCGTATCCGATTGGTATAGCTTGAACTGCGATGGCCGTGCCGTCTTGAGCAGGGGCGACTTTGGCTCGGTTACGATATCCGCCTTGAGAGCAACGCCGGCATCGACAAGCCAGACAAAATCTCGCTGGTACTTGTCGTAATGCGCCTTGGGGTCAATGGAATTGAGCACGAAGCGTTTGTTTTCGCCCTCGAGCATAATAGGGAGCTGATCGTAAATGCTCTGCACCTGAAGGGCTCGCCCGCTTGCATACTTGGAGATATCCCGCCAGTACTGTTCGTTGAGCTCTGACTGTAGCTGACGAACGGAGGCAAGGTCGCCCCGCGTGTCAAGGAAACGCTGCACGACCTCTGGCATTCCACCGACAACGGTATAGGTCCTGAAGTTTGCCATCATCGCGTCGTGAATGTAATCAGGAATGGGCTTCTCGCTGATACACGCGTCGCGTATCGTTTGGCGAGCTCCCTCGCTCACCCCGATCGCCCAGCAAAACTCCTCGAAATCGAGCGGGAACATCCTAAGCTCGTGAACATATCCCACGGGATAGGACCTAACGCCCTTGAACTGGGTCCCGAGCATTGACCCCGAAAACGCCCAGCGGCACCTCCCGTCCTCAACAAGGAACTTTGCCATCGTCATGATGTCGGGGGCCTCTTGGACCTCATCGATAAACACGAGCGTTTTGCCCGGTGCTATCGGCTTTCCCGAGAGAAGCGTCACCCTGCTGATGAAATCGTCGGCATCCCGTGCCTCGAGAAGAGCATCTTTTGCCTGGCGATTTTCCATGAGGTTGAGCTCGATGTAGGTTGCATGGCTGGCTTTGCCAAATGCGCGAATCGAATAACTTTTGCCGATCTGGCGAGAACCCGTAATGAATAAGGCCTTTTGCTCGGCAGACTTCAGCCAACGCTCCAGCTCTGCCGCTATTTTCCTACGCAGCATAGGCTCTCCCCTCAGTGTCATCAAATGAAATGCAAGGTTTATATGCTTGATTATCGATGAAATGCAGAGTTTTAGAACCTAAAATCGGATGAAATGCAGAGATTTAGGATTATAGGCAAAAAAGAAGGGGCACCATCGGCGGATGCGACAAAGGGCCCGCCCCTTTGTCGCATCCGGCTATTCGTCGACGATCTCGGCAAGCCAGACGTTCAACGTGTCGACCTCGGGACAGCAGAACTTTGCCGTGCCGGGCTCGTTGCCAGGCACGGTTCCGCCATAGCGCAGGATATCGATATAGGGAAAGCCCACATGGCAGGCCATGGCGCACATCTTGCCGCGGTCTCGGTCGAAGTCAAAAACGTCGCCCGGCTTGTGGCCATGGTGGCAGCGGTACGCACCCAGCTGGTCCACGCAGCTCACGCGGATGCGCGGCCGCTTGCCGTGCGGCGCGCCGAGCGGCTTGCCCCCGCCCGCAGGCTTGGCGCCGCCCTCGCCAGCGTTACTCATGGTCAATCACATCCAGGCAGGCTTCGATGGGAAGGCCGGCCGACTTGTCCTCCTGGTCGGCATTGCGCTCGATAAGCTCAGCCACCACACGCATGGCATCGGACGTCGCGCGCTGCAGACTCCAACCTGCCATAACGCGGCCGACGAGCACCGCCGAGAACGTGTCGCCCGTGCCCGGGAAATAGACCGGAATGAGCTCAAAGGGAATCATAAAGTACTCCCCCGCTACATGGTCGTAACCGATAACCGCGTTCGTGCCATTGACCACGGCGCTCGTAATGACCACCGACTTGGCACCCAGCTCGCGCACGGCGTCCACAAGGGCGCGGCCCTCATCGGGCGTAATTTCCTCGGCAATAGGCCTATCGGCAAGCAGGCACGCCTCGGTATAGTTGGGCACCGCGTAGTCTGCGCACTCCAGAAGATGCCGCATAAGGCCAATCGTGGACTCGGGCACGCCCGCATAGAGCTTGCCGTTGTCGCCCATGATGGGGTCGACGAACACCTTGGTGCCCTTTTGCGCGCGGCGGTGGCAAAAGTCCGAGATGATGCGCGTCTCTTCCTCGGTCACGATAAAGCCGGTCGAGATGGCGTCGAACTCAAAGCCGAGCTCCTCCCAGATGGCAAGACTCTGACGCACGTACTCCGTGGTGTCGTGGATGTAGAACTTGGGGTAGTTGAGCGTGTCGGAAACGAGCGCCGTCGGCAGGTTATGGATACGGTAGCCCATGTGCGACAGCACCGGCAGCATGGCGGAAAGCGCGACCTTGCCGTAACCGCACATATCGTTAATCAGCAGCAGCTGAGTGTTCTTCATGAGGGTCTCCCTTGTTTCGGGCACAGCGCAGCAGCGCCACAGTGCGACTAAGTGTAGCGCAGGAGGCGTTGTGGGCGGAGGCGAGCGGTACGAAGGGCAAATTGTTGCGGGAAGGTTTCGGAAATGGGGGCTGTTTGCTCCATAGCGGCCTAGTTGATGCTACTCATATAGCGCCATTTCAAAACTATGCCTATTTACTACGTTTAACCGCCCGCCTCCAACCACAACGAATTTCTCTCCAACAAAACCGCAGGTAGATAGCTTGCGTTTTTTCAGAAACAGCTGTTGTGGTCAGCGATGCTGGATTCATCGTAGTAATTAGGCATAGTTTTTGGCAAGGCCGCTTCGAAAGGCATCATCGCAGCCCAAAACGATACCTTTTCCTTCGTCCCCAAGGGATCAGATTGCCGCTTAGGAGCGTTTGCAGCATCGAGCGGTTACGGCGTTTGGTAAAACGCCGTAACTTAATAAGTTTGGTACCTTGACATTTATTTCTTGCACTCCTAAATTAGTTAGGCACAAAACAATTGCACTACCTAACTAAAGAAAGGAGCGACACCATGTGCGATGACCACATCGGCCTCTGCCCCCACACGCCGGGCGGCGACCCCCATGAACCCGCAGATGCGCCCGCGGCACAGTCCCAATCAGACGCGCTCGCCAAGCACATCCTAAACGGGCTGGGCTTCTGCGGCCACTTTCTGCACTTTCACGGCGGCGGCGCCTCGGGAAAGGCCCCCATCGTCTGCTTGCTCGCCAAGCAGCCAAACGGCGAGATGTCACAGCAGGAACTAGGCCTGCACTTTGATCTTAAGCCCGGTTCGCTTTCCGAGATTCTCTCCAAGATCGAATGCGCCGGCCTTATCGAGCGCAGCCGCAATCCCAAAGACCGGCGGCAGCTCACCATTCGCCTGACCGAAGCGGGATGGGAAAAGGCCCACGTAGAGCAGGCGGCCCGCATTCGCTTTAGAGAGCAGGCCTTTAGCGCGCTCACCCACGACGAGCGCGAGGACCTCGCCGAAATGCTCGATAAAATCCGCGTAACCTGGGAGGAACTGGATGATTAAAACCCTCATGGGAAGCATCCGCGACTATATGAAAGTCACTGTTGCCACGCCGCTGCTCGTGCTTGGCGAGGTGCTCTGCGAGATGCTGATTCCATTTATCACCGCCAACCTGATCGACGCTATCAAAGACGGCGCCACCGTAGCCGAGATGCTTCCCACCGCAGGCTTTTTGGTGCTCATCGCGCTGACGTCGCTTGCTTTTGGCGCCGCGGCTGGTGTCACCTGCAGCCATGCGAGCTGCGGATTCGCCAAGAACCTGCGTCACGACCTGTTCTACAAGATCCAGACGTTCAGCTTTGCCAACATCGATGAGTTCTCGAGCTCCTCGCTCGTCACGCGCCTGACCACCGATATCAACAACGTGCAGCAGGCCTTTATGATGATCATCCGTATCGCCGTGCGCGCGCCGCTGGTCTTGATCTTCGCCTTTACCATGGCATTTATCATGGGCGGCAGCGTTGCCATGGTCTACCTGGTCATCATTCCGCTGCTGGGCTTTGGGCTGTTCTTTATCATCTTTAAGGTGCGCCCCATCTTCTCGCGCGTGTTCCACAAGTACGACGCCCTTAACGAGTCCGTCGAGGAAAACGTCACCGGCATGCGCGTGGTCAAGAGCTATGTGCGCGAAGACTTTGAGAAGGAGAAGTTCGCGACCGCCGCACGCGACGTCCAGATGGACTTCACCCGCGCCGAGAAGCTGCTCGCCTTTAACAACCCCATGATGAACATCTGCGTCAACGGCGCGTTCGTCGTCATCATCTACCTGGGCTCCAAGCTCATCATCACGAGCCAGGGCACGCTGTTCGACGTGGGCCAGCTCTCCTCGACCTTTACCTATGGTTTCCAGATTCTCATGAGCCTGATGCAGCTGTCGATGATCTTTGTCATGGTGACCATGGCCGACGAATCGGCACACCGCATTGCCGAGGTGCTGGCCGCCGAGCCCACGATCGCCGATCCCGCCGAGCCCGTGCTCGAGGTTGCCGACGGTTCCATCGACTTTGACCACGTGAGCTTTAAGTATTCCAAGCATGCGAAGCGCCAGGCGCTCGACGATATCGACCTGCACATTACGAGCGGCGAGACCATCGGCATCATCGGCGGCACTGGCTCGGCCAAGTCCACGCTCGTTAACCTCATCGCCCGCCTGTACGACACCACCGAAGGCGCTGTGCGCGTGGGCGGCGTGGACGTGCGCGACTACGACCTGGACGCGCTGCGTCACCAGGTCGCCATGGTGCTGCAGAAAAACGTGCTGTTTAGCGGCACCATCGCCGAGAACCTGCGTTGGGGCGACCCGAACGCCACCGACGAGGAAGTCCGCGAGGCAGCGCATCTGGCCTGCGCCGACGAGTTTGTCGACGGTTTCCCCAAGGGCTACGACACCTGGATCGAACAGGGCGGCTCTAATGTTTCGGGCGGTCAGAAGCAGCGCCTGTGCATTGCACGCGCCCTGTTGCGTCGCCCCAAGATCTTGATCCTGGACGACTCCACCAGCGCCGTCGACACCAAGACTGACGCCAAGATTCGCGCAGGCCTGGCAAGCTATCTGCCCAACACGACCAAGCTCATCATCGCCCAGCGCATCAGCTCCGTGCAGGACGCAGACCGCATCATTGTCATGGAGGGCGGCCGCATCGCACAGATCGGCAACCACGAAGAGCTGCTCAAGACGAGCGAGATCTACCGAGAGACCTTTACCTCGCAAAACAAGATGTCTGCCGAGGGCGAAGGGGCCGTCGAGGCCGACACCGAGGCATCCGCAACGCAAGCTCAGACCCAGGAAGGAGGCGAGGCACATGAGTAAGGCAACGACCGCCGAGCGCGCGCTCAACCGTAAGGGCGGCACCATGTCGCGCCTCATCAAGACGCTCTTTGACTTCTATCCCGTGCTTTTGCCCCTTGTCGTCGCCGGCGTGGTGCTCTGCGCCATCATCAACTCCATCGGCGCGACCTTCCTGCAGAGCGCCCTGCAGATTATTAGCGAATCGTGGCAGTCGGGCGATTGGGAAGCCGCACAGCCCAAGATTCTACAGCTCGTGACCACCCTCGCCTGCATCTACGGCGTCGGTGTCCTGTCCTCGCTCTTCTGGAACCGCGCCATGGCTATCGTCACGCAGGGCTCGCTCGAGAAGCTGCGCGAGATGATGTTCAACCGCATGCAGGACCTGCCGATCCGCTACTTCGACACGCACCAGCGCGGCGATATCATGAGCCACTACACCAACGACATCGATACGCTGCGCCAGATGATCAGTCAGTCGCTGCCCAACCTGCTCATGACGATCATCATCATCGTCACGGTGTTCTTTATCATGCTGTACTACAGCGTGTGGATGTGCCTGGTCATCATCGCCGGCGTCGCCTTTATGACCTTTATGACCAAGCTGCTCGGCTCCAATTCCGCGCGTTTCTTCATTGCGCAGCAGACCGAGCTCGGCGTGGTCGAGGGCCATATCGAGGAAGTCATGAACGGTCAGAAGGTCGTCAAGGCGTTCTGCCACGAGTCTGCCGCCGAGGCCGATTTTGACGAGCGCAACGAAAAGCTCTTCGAGGTCTCACAGAAGGCCAACATGTACGCCAACATCCTCATGCCCATCCTTATGAACCTGGGCAACTTGCTCTACGTGCTGGTGGCCCTTGCCGGCGGCATTTTCCTGGCGCTGGGCGTGCCCAACCTGAGCATCTCGGGCATGGCGCTGTCGATCGCCGTCGTGGTGCCGTTCCTCAACATGACCAAGCAGTTCTGCGGACAGATCGGCCAGATCTCGCAGCAGATCAACGCCGTGGTCATGGGCCTCGCCGGCGCCGACCGTATCTTTGAGCTCATCGACGAGAAGCCCGAAGCCGACGAAGGCTATGTGACGCTCGTCAACGCGCAGGTCAACCCCGATACCTGGCAGCTCGAGGAGGCTGACCACCACACCGGCATGTGGGCGTGGAAACATCCGCACCGCGCAACCGGCGAGATCGAGTACGTGCCGCTGCGTGGCGACCTGGTCATGGACAACGTCGACTTTGGCTACACGCCCAACCACGAAGTGCTGCACGGCGTGTCCGTGTTTGCCAAGCCGGGCCAGAAGATCGCGTTTGTCGGCGCCACCGGAGCCGGCAAGACGACCATCACCAACCTCATCAACCGCTTCTACGACATCGCCGACGGCAAGATCCGCTACGACGGCATCAACGTCAACAAGATCCGCAAGGCCGACCTGCGCCGAAGCCTGGGCGTCGTGCTGCAGGACGTGAACCTGTTCACCGGCACCGTGATGGATAACATCCGCTACGGCAACCTGGACGCCACCGACGAGGAGTGCATCGCGGCGGCCAAGCTCGCGGGCGCCGACGACTTTATCACCCGCCTACCCGACGGCTACGACACTATGCTCACCGGCAACGGCGCGCAGCTGTCGCAGGGCCAGCGCCAGCTGATTTCGATCGCACGCGCCGCCGTCGCCGATCCGCCGGCAATGATTCTGGACGAGGCCACGTCGAGCATCGATACCCGCACCGAGGCCATCGTGCAAGCCGGCATGGACAAGCTCATGGAAGGCCGCACGACGTTTGTCATCGCGCACCGCCTCTCCACCGTGCGCAACTCCGACGCAATCATCTGCCTGGACCACGGCCGCATCATCGAGCGCGGCAACCACGACGAACTGATCGCCAAGCGCGGGTATTACTACCAGCTGTACACGGGTGCATTTGAGCTCGAGTAGATAGGCTTGTTCCACGGAGGTCTCCCAGGCGGGCCGGGGTGTAACCTCCGTGCTCAAACATTCTCGCTTCGCTGCGAAACTGCGCGCGGAAGTTACACCCCGGCCCGCCTGGGAGACCTCCTGCGCGCAATCAGCCCGTCGTTTAAAACGGAATAAAGGTTAGTGAGGCCCTGGCCGTTTGGCCAGGGCCTCGTTTTGTGTGAGCTACTTGAGGAGTTGGGCAATGGCGTTGACGAATTTTTGGACTTGGAGGGTGAGCTCGAGCGGGTAATGCAAGAAGACCGGCACCTCGCGGCCGCATAGGAACGGCACGCCCACAAAGGCCGGGTGCACGCCCGACCACGCTCCGCAGGTGAGCACCGCGTCACCCTTTTCCTCCGCATCGTTGAACAGCGCAAAGTCAAAGCTGTCCACGTCGATCACGTCCACGCCGCCGTCGGCCAAAAGATCAATGCGCAGGCTGTCCATAGCGTCGTTGCCGTGACGAAGCACGCGCAAGCGCATGCCCTCCAGGTCGGCAACCGTGATGCGCGTCTTGCGCGCAAGCGGGCTCGTGCGCGGCACATCAATATAAAACGGTACGTTGACGATAAGGAGCTTTTGGCAGGCGTCGCCCCAGCGCGGGGTCGAAAAACTCGACTGCACCACATCCACCTCGCGCCCCAGGCTGCGCATAACGGATTCGCGCTCGTCATAGAGATCGCTCACCGGCACAATCTCAAAGCGCAACGACGGTTCCAATTCGTGCACGTCCGTCCACATCGACAGCGTCTGGCGCCCCGGGCACATCATCGACACGCCCAGGCGCACGGCACCGCCATCGCCCGCCGCGCGCCGGGCGCGACGCAACGCATCCTCGGACTGGCGCATGATCGAGCGCGCGTCGTCCACCAGCAGGGCGCCCGCCGGCGTCACCTTGACGCCCGAGTGCGAGCGCTCGAACAACGTGATGCCAAACTCGGCCTCGAAGCCCGAAACCTGCTTGACGAGTGCCGGCGTCGACACGCGCAGCTTTGCCGCGGCGCGCGAGAAGCTTCCCAGCTCAGCGGCGGCCGCTATGGCCTCGAGTCGTCGATCGTACACGTCAATCTCCCGTTTCCAGACGTATGGACATGCGCTGCCGAAGGGGGTCGTTTTGGCAGGTCACACACTCAATTAAGAACAAATTGCCTTGCGTGCTGTAAACCATAGGTTTACGCCATTCTAACAAATATGCAATTCACCTGCGCAAATGCAAAGCATACGATAACCAGCGAAAACCACGTGGGTCGATTAATGGGAGCGACCCACCGGGAGGCACAAGAAGGGAAGTTCCTATGAGCAACTGGCTTAAGCTCGAGGGCGATGTCTGCGCTGTGACCGGCGCACTCGGCGGCATGGGCGTCGAGATCTGCCGCGAGTTCGCCCGCAACGGCGCCAACGTCGTCCTGCTCGACCTGGACGAGGAGAAGGTCAAGGCCGCGGCCGCCGACCTCGCCGCCGAGTTTGGCATCCACGCCGAGGGCTACAAGATGAACGCCACCGACGAGGCCGAGGTTCAGGCCGCCGTCGACGCCACCATCGCCGACTTCGGCCGCGTCGACGTCCTCGTCAACACTGCCGGCATCCTGCGCTTCGCAGCCATGGAAGACCTGCCGCTGAGTGACTGGAACGAGGTCCTCAACGTCAACCTCACCGGCTACTTCATCACCTCGCAGCGCTTTGGTCGCGAGATGATCAAGGCCGGCCATGGTCGCCTGGTGCACATCTCGACCGTTGCCAGCCACTCCCCCGAGACGTTCTCGGGCGTGTACAGCTCCACCAAGGCGGGCGTCAACATGATGTCGAAGATGTTGGCTGCCGAGTGGGGTCCCTACGGCGTGCGCTCCAACTGCGTCGAGCCCTGCTTTGTTAAGACCCCCATGTCGGCGAGCTTTTACGCCGACCCCGAGGTCGAGAAGAGCCGCAGCCGTCTCATCGCCACGCGCCGCATCGGCGAGGTCAGCGATATCGCCAACGCCGTCATGTTCCTGGCGTCCAAGCGCTCGGACTTTACCACCGGCGACGCCATCAAGGTCGACGGCGGCTTCTCCAATATGATGGGCGACCTCACCGCCAAGCCCGGCGGCCGTCGAGCCTTTGCCGACAACTACCTCAAGAACAAGGGTGTCGAGCTTTGGTCCGACGAGTCCGGCGTCGCAAAGCCCACTGACCAGTAAACCAGCCTGACAGGGAGGCCCGCGGTGATGCCCGCCCCTCCCCCGCATCGATTAGAAAGAGTCCAATGGCTTCCACCAACTCCAACAAGGGTCGCGCCGTCGTGCTTTCCGCCGCGTGCGTCACCATGTTCTTTGTCAGCTCCATCGCGCTGTATTCCGTCGTGAGCAAGAACCTGCTCGCCGTCTACCCCGAGTGGTCCAGCGCCCTTACCTGGGCTTTCCCGGTCTTTCAGACCATCATGGCCGTGACAGGCATCTTCGCCGGCCGCATCTCCGATAAGATCGGCCCCCGCAACGTCGTGATCGCCGCCGCCGTGTGCTACGGCCTGGGCTGGTTCATGTCTGGCACCGTCACCGAGCCGTGGCAGTTCTACCTGTGGTTCTCGCTCGTCGCCGCCATCGGCAACGGCCTGGGTTACAACCCGGCGCTCACCACCGGCCAAAAGTGGTTCATCGACAAGAAGGGCCTGGCCTCCGGCATCACCCTGGCCGCTTCGACCGCCGGCCCCGCCGTGCTGTCCCCGGTGCTCGCCTCGCTGCTCATCCCGAGCCTGGGCATCTTTGGCGCCCTCAAGGCACTCGGCGTCATCTTCTTTGCAATGATCGCCGCCTCCGCCCTGTTCCTGAAGGCCCCCGAGGCCGGTTGGCTGCCCGAGGGCTTCGAGGCCCCCAAGGGCGGCGCACACGCCGGCACCTTCGGCGACCTCACCCCGGGCGAGATGGTCAAAACCCCGCGCTTTTGGATCCTCATCGTCACCTTCGCCTTTGCTGCCACTGCAGGCACCCTGCTCGTGGGCAAGGTTGCCTCCATCGCCGCCGTCCAGCTCTTCGCCGACCCCACGTGCGCCGCAGCTGTCGCCCTCGGCGGTGTAGTGGTCTCCGTCAACACCTGCGCCAACCTGGTCGGTCGTCTGTCCTTTGGCCAGATCATTGACAAGCTCGGCGCCTACAAGTCGCTGCTCATCAGTCTTGTCGTCACCATCGTCGCGCTCGTCATCATGTCGATGAGCTTTACGCAGAGCATGTTCTTTGTGGCGCTCGCCCTGCTCGGCTTTAGCTTTGGCGCCCTGCTCGTCATCTACCCGCCGCTTACCGGTGGCGCCTTTGGTACCAGCAACATCGGCGTCAACTACGGCATCATGTTCCTGGGCTACGCCGCTTCTACCTGGATCAGCCAGCCCATCACTGCCGTGCTGTATCACGCTGAGGCCGGCAGCGCCGCCTACCAGCAGTCCTTCTACGGCGCCATCGTGATCGCCGCCATCGCCGTCGTGCTCACCGTCTACATGATGGTCTCCGACAGCAAGAAGAAGTCCGCCTAGTTTTACCGATGCGACAAAGGGACAGTCCCTTTGTCGCATTCCACCGCCACCAGTATTAAGGAGTCGAAATGTCTGAGCTCAACCCCGTCCGCATTGCCGTTATCGGCGCCGGTGCCATGGGCCGCAACCACATCCGCTTTGTCACCGAGGAGCCCGAGGCCGAACTCGTCGCCATCGCCGACGCCTTTGAGGGCGCCCGCGCCACGGCCGAGGCCGCCGGCGTGCCGTTTTACACCGATCCCGCCCAGATGATGGACGAGGTCAAGCCCGAGGCCGTCATCATCGCCACCCCCAACGACCTGCATCTGGGCGTTGCTCGCGAGGCCATCAAGCGCAACATCGTGCCGCTGGTCGAAAAGCCGATCTCCAATGACCTCGAGGATGCCCAGGCCTTCGCCGCCGAGGCCGAGACCGCTGGCGTGCCCGTGCTCGTGGGCCAGCACCGTCGCCACAACCCCTTCGTCAACAAGGCCAAGGAGATCATCGAGTCCGGCGAGCTGGGCAAGCTCACCGTGTCGAGCTTCCACTACATGATCTATAAGAATGACGAGTACTTCGATGTCGAGTGGCGCCGCAAGAAGGGTGCCGGCCCGATCCTGGTTAACCTGGTTCACGACGTCGACCTGCTCCGCTATCTGCTGGGCGAGCCCGTTGCCGTCCAGGGTATGCAGTCCAGCGCCGCCCGCGGTTTTGAGACCGAGGACTCCGCCGTGGTCAACGTCCGTTTTGCCGATGGCGCGCTCGCAAGCATGACCATCTCCGATGCCACCGCCAGCCCCTGGAACTGGGAGGCCACCGCTCGCGAGGACCCGCAGTACCGTCCCTTCGACGCCGACGCCTACTTTATCGGCGGAACCTTGGGCGCCCTTTCGCTGCCCCGCCTGCACCAGTTCTCCTACGACGGCGCCTCCAACTGGCACAAGCCGCTGCAGATGGAGATTCCGGCCGTGGACCCGGCGCTGCCGCACAAGATGCAGCTCAAGCACTTTGTGAAGGTCGTCCGCCGCGAGGTCGAGCCCGTCGTAACCCCCGCCGACAACGTCAAGACGCTCACGCTTCTCAACGCCATCAAGGAGGCCGCCGAGACCGGCCAGCTCGTCGAGCTGTAGCACCTTAGGACAGGCCGCGGCAGAAACCCCATGCCGGGCCCCTCGGTCCGCCACAAATAAGCCCCTCTTCTTTGCCCCGCGAGCAGCTTCCTGCCCGCGGGGCATTTTGCTACGTTGCCAATGATTTTTCTGGGACGGGGGACTTTTTGCACCTTAGCTTGATTCGTTCGCCACGAAATGTGCCTATCTACTACGTTTAACCAATCACCCTCATCCATACAGAATTTCGCGAAATAAAAACCGCAGGTAAACGGCTTGCGCATTTTCGGAAAACCGGGGGATGGTCGACCCACACGGTTCAAACGTAGTAGATAGGCCGCTTTCGTGGTTCCGCGCCAAAACAGTCTTTTTTGGGCGAAGTGGCAGGTGGTATCCTTGGTAGCTCTGTGCTGCAAACGCACCTTAAACGCAAGGAGTCCCATGGATCTTATCCCCCAGCTCGCCCGCGAGCTCAACCTTAAGGCCGCCAACGTCGAGGCGGCCGTCAAGCTCATCGACGAGGGAAACACCATTCCCTTTATCTCGCGCTACCGCAAGGAAGCCACGGGCGGCATGGACGACGTCGCCCTGCGCGCACTCGACGAGCGCCTGTCCTACCTGCGCAATCTTGAGCAGCGTAAAGAGGACGTCATCCTGCTCATCGATGCCCAGGGCAAACTCACGCCCGAACTCGAGCAACAGATTCGCGAGGCCACACAGCTCCAGCGTGTCGAGGACCTCTACAAGCCCTACCGCAAAAAGCGCATGACCCGCGCGCAGAAGGCACGCGAGGCCGGCCTGGAGCCGCTCGCCAACATGATCATCATGCAGGCCTCGGCCAAGGGCAGCGCGCTCGACGCCGCCGCGGACTACGTCAACGAGGAGGCCGGCTTCGACACGCCCGAAAAGGCGCTCGCCGGCGCCGCCGACATCGTGGCCGAGACGGTGGCCGAAGATCCCGAGAACGTCGCCGACCTGCGCGCCTTTACGCAAAACACCGCCGACATCGTCGTCGAGGCCACCGACCCCGCCGAGAAGACCCCCTACGAGCCGTACTACAGCTATGATGAGCCGCTGCGCCGTATACCCAACCACCGCGTGCTGGCTATCGACCGCGGTGAGCGCGAGGGCAAGCTCCGCGTGCGCGTGAACGTCGACGGCGCTGCCGCTACGGCACGCCTCGGCAGCCGCTGGCCCCGTCGCCAGGGCGTGTTTGCTCCCGTCTTTGACGCCGCCATCGCCGATGGCTACAAGCGCCTCATGGCCCCCTCGCTGGAGCGCGAGGCCCGCGCCAAACTCACCGTTCGTGCCCAGACCGAGGCCATCAACGTCTTTGCCAAGAATCTCGAGGGCTTGCTCTCGACGCGCCCCGTGCGCGGCGCCCGCGTGCTCGCGCTCGATCCGGGCTACCGCACCGGCTGCAAGGTCGCCGTCATGGACGAGACCGGCAAGCTACTCGACCACGGCGTGGTCTATCCCACCAAGCCGCGCCATGACGTCGCCGGCACCAAGCGCGAGCTCGCCCGCCTCGTCAAGAAGGACGGCGTCAACACCATCGTCGTCGGCAACGGCACCGCCAGCCGCGAGACCGAGGAAGTCGTCTCGGAGTTCATTGCCGAGCAGGCGCCCGGGCTGCGATACACCATCGTCAACGAAGCCGGCGCGTCGGTGTACTCCGCCTCCGAGCTCGCCAGTCAGGAATACCCCGACCTGGACGTCACCGTGCGCGGCGCCATGAGCCTGGGCCGCCGTCTGCAAGACCCGCTGGCAGAGCTCGTCAAGATTCCGCCCCAGTCCATCGGCGTTGGCCAGTACCAGCACGACCTTGACCAGGCCGAGCTTTCGCGCACCCTGGGCCACGTGGTGGAAGACGTCGTCAACCGTGTGGGCGTCGACGTCAACACCGCGAGCGCAAGCCTGCTGGGCTACGTGTCGGGCATTACGCCGAGCGTAGCCAAAAACATCGTGGCCTACCGCGAGGAAAACGGCGCCTTTACCGATCGCCGCCAGCTCAAGAAGGTCCCCAAGCTGGGCCCCAAGGCATATCTCAACGCCGCGGGCTTTTTGCGCATCAGCGGCGGCAAGAACCCGCTCGACGCGACAAGCGTCCACCCCGAGAGCTACGAGGTGGCCACGTCCGTCTTGGAACGCGCCGGCGTGGCGACCAGTGAGCTCAGCCGCGGCGGCGTGCCCGACATTGAGCACCGCCTGGGCAGCATTTCGGCACTGGCAAGCGACCTGGACTGCGGCACCCTGACGCTCATCGACATTGTCAACGAGCTCAAGAAGCCCGGTCGCGACCCGCGCGACGACGCGCCCGAGGTGGTCTTTAGCCGCTCGGCGCTTTCCATCGACGATCTGGAGCCCGGCATGGAACTCAAGGGCACGGTGCGCAACGTTGTGGATTTTGGCGCGTTCGTCGACGTGGGCGTGCACCAGGACGGCCTCGTACACATCTCCAAGCTCGCCAACCGCTTCGTCAAGCACCCGAGCGACGTGGTGCGCGTCGGTGACACGGTCAAGGTGTGGGTCGAAAAGGTCGATCGCGACCGCAAGAAGATCTCCCTCACCATGGTGCAGGGGAGGTAAACCGCCAAAGCAAGGGTACCCCCTGTAGCAGCGTGCAAAATCGCGAGTATTCTGCAATTTCCGCCGCTCCGAACGCTCCTCAGAGGCAATAAAGTCACAAACAGCCCCCGTTTTAGCGTCGTCAGAGCCAAAACGGGGGCTGTTCCGTGCTTCAACCAGCTGGTAAAAGCCTTTACCTTGCTGAATACTCTCAATTTTGCACGTCGCAGGCGGGGGTACCTTTGCCTACGGCAGGATATGGAAGCCGAGTGCTAACTTGCCGGCAAGCTCGTGTCGGCAGCCCCGGCCTTTCCTTTACCTAGCGCGACCCTCGCGAAGCGCGTGAGCGATAGGGAAAGGAAAGGCCGGGGCGAACAACCCGCGGCGCAGCCAGTGTTCGCGTTACGGCAGGATATGGAAGCCCAAAGCGGCGATATCCTTGGCAAAGCCGCGCACGGTATCGAGCGAAACCTCATACGGGTCGCGCCCGATGTTCTTGCGCTTGGCCAGGATACTGTTGGGCACCGTGATGATCTGACAACCGCATCCTTCCGCCTGGTAAATGTTGATGAGCTCGCGCGTGGATGCCCACAGGACCTCGCAGTTGGGCTTGGCGGCGGCCCTCTTGACCGACTCCGTCATAAACGGAATGGGGTCAACGCCGGTATCGGCGATACGGCCGGCAAAGAGCGAGATGATAGACGGCGTCTCGGCGTCAACGGCCTCGACCATCTCATCGACCTGCTCGGGAGTAAAGATGGTGGTAACGTTGACCTTGATGCCGTCGGCCGAAAGCTTGCGCACCAGCTCGGCGGTGGACTCGCCCTTGGTAGTCACGCACGGAATCTTGACGTAGACGTTCTCGGCCCAGGCAGCAATCTCGCGGGCCTCGACCTCCATGGTCTCGACGTCGTCGGCAAAGACCTCAAACGACACGGACACATCGATGATGTGGGCCAGGACCTCCTTGGCAAACGCGCGATAATCCGTCACGCCGCCCTTCTTCATAAGGGACGGGTTGGTCGTGAAACCCTGAACGTTGCCGCTCTCGTACATGTCGAGCATGCCCTCGAGGTTTGCACCGTCAGCGAACACCTTGATTGCCATCTGCCTGATTCCTTTCGTTAGCATACGGCCGATAAACTGCTAAACACTTTATCTACGTTTATCAAGGCGTGAACTGCGGTTTTTATCTTCTCGGCGAACGGTTTTGCAGATTTACCATTTTTATATCGACGCCCCAGCGGCAAAACGTTTTTGCCGATCATTGCGTTTGATTCCGTTCACGGAACAGAAGCAGCGCCTCGCCGGCTCATATTCACAATCGCTCCAAAGCAAAAAGCGGTGACGCCTCGATTGAGACGTCACCGCTTCCGTGTAGGAGCCGGTTATCGGAGCTCCGCCCGATTAGGGCTTAACGTATGCCTGGATTACTCTTCCTCAACGTGATTGATCACAGCACCCTTGGTGTGGATGAAGTTGGGGACGAAGGCAACGACCAGAAGGACAGCGAGAATCGCGTAGACACCGGTGGTACCGAAGGCCTCGGCAGCGCGGCCAAGCGTAATACCAATGACGGAGAAATCGAAGTCGCCGAACGTAGTGTTCTTGAAGCCAAAGACGTCAAGAACGGGCAGGAGCAGGGCCGGGGCAAAGGTGATGAGCAGGCCGTTGACGAAAGCGCCAAGAGCTGCGCCCTTGCGACCGCCGGTAGCATTGCCGTAGATACCTGCGGTAGCACCGCAGAAGAAGTGGGGAACCATGCCCGGGATGATGAAGATGCCCAGGGTAGCGCCCACGATGAACATACCGACCACGCCACCGATGAAGGAGGCAACAAAGCCGAGGATGACGGCGGTGGGAGCATAGGGGAAGAAGACGGCGCAGTCGACGGCGGGGATGGCGCCGGGGATCAGCTTGTTGGAGATGCCCTGGAAAGCCGGGACCAGGTCGGCAAGGATCATACGAACGCCGTTGTAGACGATAGTGACACCGACGGCGAAGGACAGGGCGCAGGTCAGGGCATAGACGATTACATTGTCGCCGCTAGCGATCTTGGTAACGACCGCAGGATCTGCGATGTAAGCGGCGAAAGCGGTAACCAGGTAGAAGAAGGCCATGGTAAGAGCCGTGGAGATGGTGGTGTCGCGCAGGAAGGAGAACTTCTCGGGAACCTCGATCTTCTCGGTGCTGTTCTCCTCGGCGTCCTTAGCAAAAAGCGTACCGACTGCAGCGGAGATGTAATAGGCGAGTGAACCGAAGTGGCCCATGGCGATTTCATCGCCATCGGTAACCTTCTCGGTGAAACGCTGACCAACGGCGGGAAGCATAGCGCTCACGAGGCCCAGGAACATGCCGCCCACGATGACAAGCTGGACATCCTGGAAGCCAGATGCCTGCAGAACGGCAGACAGCAGGCAAGCCATAAACATGCTGTGATGGCCCGTCAGGAAGATGTACTTAAACTTGGTAAAGCGGGCAATGATAATGTTCACGACGTAGCCGAGAATCAGGATCATCATGGTCTGAACGCCGAGGACGCTCTGAGCCATCGAAACGACGACCTCGTTGTTGGGCACGACGCCGGTGATGTGGAAACCGGTCTCGATGAAGGTACCCAGCGGAGCAAGGTTCTCCTGAACAACAGCGGCGCCGGCAGACAGCATGATGTAACCCAGAATGGGCTTCAGGGTGCCCGTCATCACCTTGTGGGCAGGACGCTTAAGCGCGACAAGGCCCACAAAGGCAAATAGACCCATAATCCACGCTGGCTTGGTCAGAATCGATTGGATAAACTCAAGTATGGGAAGGATGGCTTGCATCTGCGCTTCCTTTCTCTCTAACGTGGGCGCGTTTCCCTCTTCCACAGGGAACCGCCCTTTTTTGTGCCGCTTTAGGCGTTAGCGGCGGCCGCCTTGATTGCCTCGAGGGCGTCTTCGCGGATCTTCTTCTTGTTCACATAGCTGCGAACGATCACAACGTTGCCGTGGAGCTCGGGGGCGAGTTCTTTAACGGTGATGAACAGATCCGGATTTGCGGAAGAAGCACCGTTCAGGTCCATAGACTCAACGTCGGCCTTGATGCCCTCCTCCTCGCAAAGCTCCTCGACTTTGCCAGCGAGCATCAGGCTGGACCCGATGCCGTTTCCGCATACGGTGATGATATGCATGGCAACCTTCCTCTCCTACACGTGACGGTTTTCCGTCTATCCAAAAGCGGCGACGCATCGCCGTGCCATTAAGGCCTAAAAGAATGAACGCATGGTCTCCAAAACCTGCTCGGGCGTATCGCATGCGCTGAGCTTGGCAACGCAGTCCTCGTCCTCGAACATCTGCGAAAGCTCCGCCAAGCAGCCAAGATGAGCCTTGGGGTCGGGTGCGCAAATACCCACGAGCACGTGAACCGGATCGAAATCCTCGTGTCCAAACGCAATGGCAGGGTCAAGCGTGACGATACAGATCCCCGCTTCACTCACATTGCCATCTGCCTGAGCGTGGGGCATGGCGATGCCCTCTTCCAAGACCATATAGGGGCCGAATTTGTGAACCGATGAAATCATGGCGTCAACATAGCTCTGGTCGCATTTGCCAGCGTCTACGAGCAACTTACCGCATGCCTTGATCGCTTCCTCCCAGTCGGAGGCCTCGACGTGGCAGGCAACAAGCTCGGGCTTAAGAAGATCGGTCAGCATGCTCGTCCCCTACTCCTCAGGCAGGATATGAAAACCAAGCGCCTGAATGTCGCGGGCAAAGCCCTTGACCGTATCAAGCGAGTACTCAAGCAAATCTTTCCCGAAATTCTTGCGCTTGGCAAGAAGGGCATTGGGGACCGTAATGATCTGACAGCCAACGGACTCCGCCTGGAAGATATTGAGGACCTCGCGCGTAGACGCCCAGAGAACCTCGGCAGCAGGCTTAACGGCAGCCTTCTTTACGGACTCCGCCATGAGGGGCAGCGGATCGACGCCGGTATCGGCAATGCGACCGGCAAAGATGGACAGAATAGAGGGGGTCTCAGCAGAGACGGCATCGACAAACTCGTCGACCTGCTCGGGCGTGAAGATAGTGGTGACATTCACCTTGATGCCGTCGGCAGAAAGGCGCTTGACCAGCGCGGCAGTGGACTCACCCTTGGTGTTGAGCGCCGGGATCTTAACGTAGACGTTGTCTGCCCAGGTTGCGATCTCGCGAGCCTCGGCTTCCATGCCCGCCTCGTCGTCGGCGAATACCTCAAAAGAGACCGACACATCAGTAATGTGCTCAAGAACCGTCTTGGCAAAAGCGCGGTAGTCGGTCACGCCGCCGGCCTTCATAAGGGAAGGATTGGTCGTGAAGCCCTGAACGTTGCCATTGTCATGCATGTCAAGCATACCCTCGAGGTTAGCGCCGTCGGCAAACACCTTGATCGCCATGTTCGGTCCTTTCTCATCTAACACTATTGCTATCGAAAGCCTTCTTCTTTGTTTCAAAAGCTTTTCGGTTTTCTTTTATAAACCATTTCAAAAGCTATCGAAAGCTCAATTGTCAACTTTCCGTGAACGGTCGAATATCGGGCGTGAACGTACTTCTTTTGGGCGGCACCTTCAGAATGAGACTCTTTATAGCCCGTTTACGTGCGAACTATCTGCTACGCATGCATTTGTGACATGCCATTCCGTTCTTTTGATTCATTCGAATTTGCCTTGTTCTTTTCATATCGATACGTTATATTTCGATTACGAAAGGCGCATCTTTTACCTTTTGTTCAAAAGGAGCGGCATATGGCATCTACTTCAGACCTTTCACCGGCCGAGCGTCAGCGATTTATCATGAATTGGCTGGCCGAAAAGCCAAATATCTCGGTATCCGACATCGTTCGCCGTTTTTCGGTTTCGGAAGTCACCGCACGACACGACCTCATCTCGCTGGAATCCGAAGGCAAGCTGCGTCGCGTACGCGGCGGAGCGGTATCGCTTTCTCGCTCCAACGCAATCTCGTATCCCGAGGAGCGCATCAATGTCCAAGTCGAGGCCAAGGAAGCCATCGCCGCAACCGCAGCAACTCTTGTTGATGATGGCGATGTTCTGGTAATTGATATCGGCACCACAGGCTTTTACTTCGCTAAGGCCCTCATGGACAAGCGTGAGATCACCATTATCACCGGCGATCTTGCAATCGCGAACTACGCCAGCTTCAATCTCCCCAATGCTTCGGTAGTGCTGCTGGGCGGCTCCGTGCGCAAGGGCCACCTCTATCTCGCGGGCGCACTAACGCTCGACTGCATGAGCAAACTACATGCCGACAAGGCGTTTGTCAGTGCCGACGGATTCCACCCCGACCACGGTTTTACCGTCGAGCACGACTTCTCGGCCATGATCAAGCATATGTACCTTACCAACTCAAACCAGGGCTACATGATGGTTGACCAGGGAAAGTTCAACAAGACCAGTTTTTATCAGTCCGCGCAGATCGATGACCTCGACGGCATCATCGTTGATGGAGACGACGAGGGCATCATGACGGCGGCGATCGAGAGCAGTCGCAGTCATCCCAAGCTCTATATTGCAAAATAGCTCAAATGGCCGGGTCGCCCCCACTGCGGGCGACCCGGCCATTTATTAAATCAACCCAAAATGCTGCATCGCTGTGACGGTACCGTCGTGTGCGACATCGTTGGTCACGTAGTCGGCGACCGCCTTGACCTCGGGCATGGCATTGCCCATGGCCACAGCCGTCTCGACGGCGGCAAGCATGCCCAGGTCGTTGCCGGAATCGCCAAAGCCAAAGGTGCGCGCATTGCCAGTGCGGCCCAGATACTCCAGCGCTCGCGCCACGCCCAAGCCCTTGTCGATGCCTTTGGGGCTCAGCTCGCGATTCTGGCCACCGGTGTTGCACAGCTCAAACTCGCGATCGATAAAGCCATCGTCGTTGGCTACGCGAGCCAGGTCGCACGCGTTAATGCACACCTTGCCTACGCGCAAATGCCCATCGACGCGCATCTGGTCGGTGCCATGCACCACGCCGGCGCCTAGCAGAAATGACTGTTCGACACCAACTGGCTCAAGTGAATAGGTGGCACCGTTCGTCTCGAACAACGCCTCGCCGCCCGCCACAGTAATGCGACGCGCGAGCTCCTCAACAATGTCTTCGTCAAAGCAGTCCTCGTGTACCACGCATCCCTCGACCTCGAGTGTGGCGCCCGCCATGGCAACGATACCCGCCGGGTTCAGCGCACGCAGGCCATCGGCAACCAGCCACAAAGGGCGACCCGTGCAGATAAATGCCTGGTGGCCCGCATTGCGCAGGCGACCAAATGCATCGACAACAGCCTTCGACGGATGGACTGCATTGAAGTCCTTATCGGTCATATCATCGGGATCGAACGACGTCAGCGTGCCGTCCACGTCAAAAAAGAGCACAGCGGGTTCGGGACACGCATCAATCATATGGGTTCCTTTCGAGGATAAGGGCAAACGAAGCATCCATCATATAATGGAGCGACGCAACCAGAGAGGTCACCCATGGAATTTTACGCAAGCTGCCCCGAGGGCTTTGAGTCCGCACTCGCCGATGAGCTTAAACGCCTCGGTCTTTCGCATGTCCGCCGCTTAAAGGGCCGCGCTACATTTGAGGGCGAGCTCGAAGAAGGCTACCGCGCCTGTCTGTGGTCGCGCCTGGCCAGTCGCGTGTTTGTGGTCCTTGGGCGCTTTGAGGCGCAGGATGCCGATGAGTTGTACGACGGCGTTTACGACATCGCCTGGGAAAGCATCGTCCGCCCCGGCGCCACCATCGCCATTACCGCCCGCGGCGTGACCGAGCAGCTGCGCAACACGCGCTTCTCGGCCCTGCGCGCCAAAGACGCACTGTGCGACCGCCTGGCCGAGACCACGGGCCGTCGCGCCGATGTCGACGCCGCCGATCCCGACGTTCACCTGCTGCTTTCGCTGCGTCAGCGCCGCGCGAGCATCAGCCTGGACCTTTCGGGTGACCCGCTGTTCAAGCGCCTGCCGCCCGCAGCGACCCGCGCCGGCGAGGGCGCGCACGTGCTGCGCCCCGACTACGCCGCCCTGGTGCTGGCGCAGGTCGGCTGGACCGCGCTATGTGAGCGCGAGCTGACGGCCGACGACTACGAAAACGAAGCCCTGCCCACGCTGATCGACGCCTCATGCGCCGGCGGCGGTCTGCTGTTGGAGGCCGTGAACATTCTGACCGACCGCGCCCCGGGTACCGCACGCGAGCACTGGGGCTTTGAGGGCTGGCAGCTGCACGACGCCGCCCTGTGGAAGCAACTGCTTGCCGAGGCGCGCGAGCGCGAGACGGCAGCACGCGAGCGACAGGCGCGCATCGTGGCCGTAGACATCGACCCCGCCGCCCGCAAGACTGCCGAGCGCATGGTCAAGTGCGCCGGCTACAAGCGTTTTGTCGACTTTTGCGCTGCCAAGCCAGCCACCGTGTTGGACCATGCAGGCGCTGTCGCCGGCGCCGCCGTGGTCGCGGATACGACCGAGACGCCGCTTTCGCTCATGCACGATGCCATGACGCTCATCGGCGAGCTGCGCCGCGCGCCCGAGCTTGCCGCGGCACCGGTCGCCGCACTCACCCGCGACGGATTGCTGGCCCGCGCGCTCCACGCCGAGCCCGAGCGCTCCATCGCCGTCATGCCCAACAACGAAGAGGCGACCGTCGAAGTCTGGCCTTCTCTCGACCACGCCGCCGCGGCATTCGAAGCTGCGACCAGTGCGAATGCCGAGGAGCAGGCCGCAGCTGCCCAAGACGAAGCCGCCAATATCCCCATGCCCGAGCCTGCCGCCATGCTCGACCTGGGCGACGGCAAGCCGCTGCCCGTGCTCATCCCCGAGTCGGAGCAGTTCGCCAACCGCCTGCGCAAAAACGCCCGCCTGCGTCGCAAGTGGGCAAAGCGCGAGGGCGTGAGCTGCTACCGCGTCTACGATGCCGACCTGCCCGATTACTCCGCCGCCATCGATCTGTACGAGGGTTGTCCACAGACTCCGGGCCGCTGGCTCGTCATCGCCGAATACGCCGCGCCCAAGACCATCGACCCCGCACTGGCCCAGGCCCGTATGCTCGATATTCTGGCCATCGCGCCGCGCATCCTAGATGTCCCAGCCGAGCATGTGCACGCCAAGGCCCGCATGCGCTCGCGCGGCGGCTCGCAGTACGGCAAGCAGGGTGCCGGCAAGGGCGCATCGGGCGAGCGCGCCAATATCGCGCGCCGTCGCCTCCCGCTCATCGAAGAGGGCGGGCTCACCTTTGCCGTCAACTTTGACGACTATCTGGATGTGGGCATCTTCCTGGATCACCGCGTCACGCGCAACCTGGTGCGCGAGCACGCCAAGCATGCGCGTCGCTTCCTCAACCTGTTTGCCTACACCGGCACCGCCACCTGCTATGCGGCAGACGGCGGCGTCGAGGAGACCGTGACGGTCGACCTCTCCAACACCTATCTGGACTGGGCCGAGCGCAACATGCGCCAGAATGGCTTTGTGGGGCCGCAGCATCACTTTGTGCGCGACGACGTGCTCGCCTGGATTCGCGACCAGCGCCAGACGCGCAACCGCTGGGACCTGATCTTTGTCGACCCGCCCACGTTCTCGAACTCGTCCAAGATGGGCCGTCGCACCTGGGATGTTCAGCGCGACCATGTTGAGCTGTTGGCCGGCGTATCGCGCCTGCTCGCGCAGGGCGGCCATGCCATCTTTAGCTGCAACCTGCGTGGCTTCCGCCCCGAGACGCGCAAGCTCGCCCGCGCGGGCGTGGTGTTGGAGGACATTACGGCGCAGACCATCCCCGAGGACTTCGCACGCAACCAGAAGGTGCACCACTGCTATATCGTGCGCCGCCTGCCCATCGAGGACGCCATGGCCGAGGTCGGCTTTTGCGCCGAGGAAATTGCCGAGCGCGTCGAGGAACTGCGCAACCCCGAGGCCCGCAAGCCCCGTGTGACAGTACCCGCGCACGCGCAGGCCGGCAACGGCAAGTCCAACTTTGCCGGCAAACCCTCCCCCGCCGGCAAGCCCAAAAAGAAGAAGTTCTACGCCAGCAAGCCCAAGGGCAAATAACAAAGTTGCGGTGGAATACGGACTGTTTTGCCTGGAATTAGGCAAATTTAGACCGTATTTCACCGCAACTCATATTGGGATGGTGGTTGGCGATCTAGCCTTGGATGACTAGGCGGTAGCCAATGCCCACGTGCGTTTGGATATAGCGCGGATGCGCGGGGTCGGACTCGATCTTCTTACGCAACGTGCCCATAAAGACGCGCAGGCTCGCCAGATCGCTCTTGGTCGCCGTACCCCAAATCTCGTGCAATATAAACTGGTGCGTCAGCACCTTGTCGGCGTTGTGTGCCAGCAAGCAGAGCAACTTGTACTCGATCGGCGTCAGGTGCAGCTCCTCGCCATCCATCGTGGCGATGCCGGCGTCAAAATCGATATGCAGCTCACCGGTATCGAACGAGCCCTCGGAGGCAACACCGCCCGTTTGCGCATACGAAAGGCGCCTGAGCGTCGTGCGAATGCGCGCGAGCAGCTCTTCGACCGAAAACGGCTTGGTCAGGTAGTCGTCGGCACCGGCATCGAGTGCGCGGATCTTGTCCGCGTCTTCGCTGCGCGCCGAGACCACAATGATCGGCATGCCCGACCATGCGCGCACCGACTCCACCACCTTGACGCCATCCATATCGGGTAGGCCCAGATCGAGCAGCACAATGCTCGGTGCCTGCGACGAGGCGGCGGCGATGGCGGCGTGGGCGGTCTCCACAGCCATATGGCGCAAGCCGTGCGCCTCGAGCGCGGCGACGATAAGGTTGCGGACGGCGGGATCGTCCTCAACGACCAAGATGAGCGGTTTCACGGCAGAGTTCGGCACGGCGCTACTCCTTATCAAACGAAACATCGGCGGCGGGAAGCTCAATCGTAAAGACCGAGCCGTGCGGGTCCGCCGCGGCAACCTCTATGCTACCGCCATGCGCCAACGCAATGGAGCGGCAGAGCGAAAGACCCAGGCCCACGCTGCGATGGCTGTCGGCAAGACCGTGGTTGGCGGTGTAGAACGACTCAAAGATTCGCTCGCGGTCCTCGGGTGCGATGCCCGGCCCGTCATCGGCAACCGAGCACGCCACGCGGCCGCCGTTGACGTCAATCGAGATCACGATATGCGAGCCCTCGGGCGTATAGGTGATGGCGTTGTTCACCAGGTTTACCACCAGCTGCACCATCAGGCGCGCGTCGACGTTGACGAGCGCCGGCTCATCGCACGCCACCACCTTAAGGTCGTGCTCGCGCACGGCCGGATTTACATGGCGCAGTGCCTCCTCGACGATATCGTCCATAAGCTCGAGCGTTGTCGACAGATGCATGCCGCCGCCCTCGAGCTTGGTGATGGCAAGCAGGTTCTCGACGGTGGCGTTGAGCCACAGCGCATCCGAGCGAATGGATAGCAGCAGGCCGCGGCGCGTCTGGGCATCGAGCACCGCGGTGCCGGTCGAACCCTGATCGAGCAGCACGTCGGCATTACCCGAAATACTGGTAAGCGGCGTGCGCAGATCGTGCGAGATGGAGCGCAGCAGATTGGCGCGCAGCTGCTCATTTTTGGCAAGCACCGCCGCCTCCTCGCGGGCCTCCATGGCGCGGGCGCGATCGAGTGCCAGCTCGCCTTCGCTCACGATGGCATCGGCAAGTGTCCGCTCCTCGTGCGTCAGCACGTCGGGCTCGGCAACGATAGCCAACACGCCCACCACCGAGGCGGGATCGCCCGCGCGCACCATGGTGTCGCCCGAGCGCACGGTCAGGTAGATGCCGTAGAACGCCGAGGCGCCGTAGGTGGCATCGAGCGGCGTTCCCACATAGGCGGACGCCGAGAGCCGCGGCGGCATCTGCGGCGCCAGTTCATGCACCGGCGCGACATCGCCCACGGCCGTGTATGTCGCACGCGGCAGCAGGTCATCGCCCTCGGCGTCGGCGCTGTACCACACGACAGGACAGCCCGAAAGACGCGCCAGCTGCGTTGCCATAGCATGGACAATCTGCTGCTGACCGGCGCAGCGCTGCAGCATACGGTTGGTCTCGAGCACCATCTGCGTGCGCCGGTCGCTGGCGGCGGCCTGCGCTAAGGCACGGCGTAGGGCAAGCGAAATCGAGCTCGACACGAGCGAGACCGCAAACATGATAAAGAACATGCCGGGATAGACGCGGTCGATAAACGACAGCGAGTAGCGCGGGTCGACAAACAGGAAGTTGTAGAGCGCCACGGCGGCAGCCGAACTCAGCAAGCAATACAGGCGGCTCCAGGTAAAGAACGCGCACAGCTGCACGGCGAACACATAGACGATCATGATGCTCGGCGCGAGACCCGGATGGTCGAGCAGCGCGCCCACAATCGTCGCCGCGACCAGCAGCCCCGCCGATACGCAGGCGTCATACAGAGGGCTGCGACGCGTCAGCGTCGTGCGCCGCCACCAAAAGTTCTCGGCAATATCGCCGTCCGCATGGACGTCCATCAGCGCCCCGTCCCTCTCTCAAAAACAAAAACCACCACAAAGGGGACAGGCACCTTTGTGGTGGTTTCCCCTTGTGGTGGTTCCAAGTGTATAGCCTTTACAGCCTGCGGTCGTTAGACAAACAGCACGTGCGCGAGCAGGGCGCACACGCACACCGCTCCAAATACCAATGCCACGATCGAAATCACGCGATCGACCATGTCCATGTTGGCCCGATTCGTAAAGAACCGATCTTCGGCGGCGTCGATACCCGCCTCGAGGACGTCGAGTGTCCTTGCATCCATGTTTAACTCCCCGGCTTTAGTTTTGTCCATCGAAAACCAGCTCCATGCAACCCGTCGGCGCCTACGGACGCTCGTTGGGGGCCAGGCGCTGCATCTTGCTCACGGCCTTAAACTTGGTGAACAGCGGCACGTACTCAAAGCTCACGTTGGAGTTCTCCAGGCCGTACCAGCGCGCGGGCGTGCCGGCGGCGCGGCGGATGATGTACTTGAGCGTGATGGCCGTGCGCTCGCTCGGCTCCACATCGCTTTCGGGCGCCAGCAGCTTACGGATCATGACGAACTTGAACGTGCCGATGTTGCCCGGATCCTTATAGACCGAGTAGTCGTGCGTCTGCGACGGCAGCTCGCCGGTGGCAGCCAGGTCCTGAACAACTTGGCGCAGGTAGGCGTTGACGCGTTGGTTAATCTTGTAGCCCAGGTACAGATGCACGCGGAAAACATAGTCGGTGCCGAACGTCTCGACCGAATAGGCAAAGGTATGCGGCTCGTCCATGGTCTCGACATTCACGAACCACCAGGCGCGAGCGCGCTTGGGATGCTTGTCCAAGATCGAGTAGACGATATCACGGTCGATGTAATCGGTATGGGTGTCCTTGGTCAGGTACACGATGTTGTCGCTCAGGCGCTCGTAACGGTCGTCGTCGCGCAGGCGCTTGAGCTGCGGCAGGTAGCTGCGCAGCGGCAGCAGCGTAAACTGGCGCTGCTCGACCGCCGTGCCGTTGTACCAGCACACCATAATGCCCATGATGAGTGCAGCCATGAGGATGGTGAAATAGCCGCCGTGGAAGAACTTGGTGAGCGAGCTCACGAAGAAGAAGCCCTCGAGCAAAAGGAAGAAGGCCGCGAAGATCCACGGCGCGACCTTGAGCTTGCGCTCCTCGTGCAGGTAGAAGAAGAGCAGCAGCGTGGTGCACATCATAGTCAGCGTAATGGCAAGGCCGTAGGCGGCTTCCATATGCGCCGAGTTCTGGAACAGCAGCACCACAATGACGCAGCCGACAAGCATGACGTTGTTGACCATGGGGATGTAGAGCTGGCCCTTGGTCTCGGCAGGGTAGAAGACCTGCATGTGCGGCATGAGGTCCAGACGGCTGGCCTCGGACACCAGCGAGAATGCGCCGGTGATGAGCGCCTGCGAGGCAATGATGGCCGCGACGGTGGAAAGGCCGACGGCAAAGGGACGCAGACCCGGGGTGAGCATCTGGTAGAAGGGGTTGAGGTCGGCGATACCCATGAGCTCGGGGTTGGCAGCGTTGTTCATAAGCCAAGCGCCCTGGCCCATATAGGACAGCAGCAGGCAGCACTTAACGAACGGCCAGGTAGCGTAGATGTTGCCGCGGCCGACGTGGCCCATGTCGGAGTAGAGCGCCTCGGCACCGGTGGTGGCGAGGAAGCAGCTGCCCAGAATCATGATGCCCGCGTGGTTGTTGGGGCTCAACAAAAAGGCGATGCCGCGCACCGGGTTGAGGCACAGCAGCACGGCGGGGTGCTGTAAGACAAAGAACAGACCCGTGCCGCCCAGGAACAGGAACCACAGCGTCATGATGGGGCCAAAGGCGTGACCGATCTTGGCCGTACCGATGCGCTGCACCAAGAAGAGCACGATGATGATGGCGAGCGTAATCGCGACGACGCGACCCTGGTCATCGCCCAGCACGGCATGGACCGCCGGGATGGTGCGCAGGCCCTCGATGGCCGTGGTAACGGTAACAGCCGGCGTCAGGATGCCGTCGGCGAGCAGCGCGGCACCACCCAGCATGGCGGGGATGATAAGCCACTTACCGCAGCGCTTGACCAGGCTGTACAGGGCAAAGATGCCGCCCTCACCATGGTTATCGGCGCGCAGCGAGATGAGCACATACTTGATGGTGGTCAGCAGCGTGACCGTCCACACGACAAGGGAGAGCGCGCCGAGCACGAACTCCTCCGTGACGCTTCCGATGCCGCCGTTGCCGGCAACGAGCGCCTTGGTTACATACATGGGGCTGGTGCCGATATCGCCGTACACCACGCCCAGCGTGACGAGCATCGCCGAGATGCTCACAGGAATCGCAGCGTGCGAGGCTGCCTCCTTGGCCTTTTGTTCCATAAGCCGGTTTCCTCCCAACTTTAATGTTCGAAGGGATTATAGGTAATCGGCCCATGTTTTAATGCACTGTTTTCCCAGCTAGATAAAGATTTATACAGTCTTTAGGCCACCGCGGCGATATGGAATGTGACAAAGGGACGCCCCCTTTGTCGCATTCGTCATTTTCCGAGCCAGTTTTTGAACCACCACTCCATGGAGCGGCTCATCTCGGCCATAAAGGGGCTCGTGTGCTTGCGGGTGTAGATATCCACGACGCGCTCCCCCACCTCGCGGGCGTGCAGGCGAAACATCGCATCCATCTCGGCCACCTGCGCGTCCATGGTCGCGGTATCGGCGCGGCGATAGCGCTCCTCGTGCACCAGGTTCACCACGGGATGCGCGATCGCCGGGCGTTCCTTGCGGGGCGTGCCGATGATGAGCATCGATAGCGGCATGGTATAGGGCGGCAGATCGAGCAGCTCGGCAACTTCCTCGGCGTTCTCCACGATGTCGCCAATGTAGCAGCTCCCCAGGCCCAGGGCCTCGGCGGCAACCACGGCATTTTGCGCGGCGATCACGGCGTCCTGCGCCGCGATGGCAAAGTCGCCTAGACCCGGTGCACGACGGGGCGCCTTGCCCGTGCGCTCGACAAACTCGGGCTCAAAGCAGCCCACGTGCTCAAACAGATCAATCCACTTGGCATAGTCGACCACAAATATAAGTGCCCAGGGCGCCTTGGCGATCATGGGCTGGTGGTCGCACAGGTCAGCCAGACGGTCCAGCGTAGCCTGCTCGCGAATGCTCACGATGGAATACATCATCATGGCGCCCGCCGACGGCGCGCGACTCGCCGCATGCAAAATCGCCGCACGCTGCTCGTCGGTCACCGCCACGGGACGGTCGTCGTCATCACGCGCGAAGGCGCGCGTGGAGGAACGGTGCTCCAACGTGTCCAGCACCGCGTTGCCCGTCGTCTCGACCGGATAGCCACACGTATCCACAGCCTTGGTGCAAACCTGCTCGTCCATCGCCTCATCCTCGCTAATTCTTTAAGAAGCCTTTACGTTTCCGTGTAATTCCCGTCCATTATCGCGCAGGTCGCCACTACATTGCGTCACACCGCCACACGCGCGCGTTAATATGGCTGGTTGTTGTGCGCGGCCACCAATCGCTGCGCATATCTTGGTAACAATCGGGTAAATCCCCGCTTTCGTAGGTTTTAGTTTGTGAGGAGTCTCAGCATGTTCGCTGCCGCCATCTCGCTCGTCGGTCTTGCGGCGACCGTCTACCTTGTCTTGCGCGAGGCCAAGGCCATTTGCGCAAAGTCGGGCACCGTTGCCAAAAGCGCTCTTGGGTGGAGCGTCGCCTTCGGCCTGTTCCAGCTCTTTTTGACCATTTGGGGCGCCATTGGCCTCGTCGCTCAAAACGAGCCGCTCGCCTTTGTGATGCTCATCCTGACCAACGCCATTCTCACCGGATGCGCTTGGGCCAGCATCGCCCGCGACCGCATCGCACCGCGCGTCTTTGCGTTCGCCTCGGCCGACGCTCCCGCCCCCACTGGCAAGCTCGCCCGCCTGCGCGGCGCCTTTGTGGGCAAACCGCTCGTCGCCGCCGTCCTGTGCCTGCTGCTCGCCGGCGTCTTTGCGCTGCTGGGCATGGAGGTCTCGTCCAACCACGACTTTACCTGGGTCTACCCCCTGTGCATCCTGCTCGAGTGGGCCATCATCACCGTGCTCATGGTCGGCCTGTTCTTCCTGTTCCAGCGCCACGGCGCAGCACCGGCCGTCCTAGCCTTTGCCCTCTTTGTCCTGGGCATTGCCGAGTTCTTCGTCATCACGTTTAAATCCATGCCGATCCAGCCGGGCGACCTTTCGGCCATCTCCACCGCCGCCGCGGTCGCCGGCAACGGCTACACCTTCTCGATCTCGCTGTTCTGCGTGCTGTCCATGAGCTTTACCGCCATCGCCATGCTGCTGTGCGAGTACGCCGGCCTGGTCGCGCCGCATCGCCAGAAGGGTGCCGCCAACGCCAAGCGCATGCTGCTCACCAACCTGCTCGTGGCGGTGCTGTGCCTGGGCGGCGTGACCGCGCACGTCACCCTCATCGACTACTACAATACCCTCGGCATCACCGTCTACACCTGGCGCCCGCTCGAGAGCTACTGGCGCGAGGGCTATCTGCCTGCCTTTATTAGTGCAGCGCAGTCCATCAAGCCGCCCAAACCCGCCGACTACTCCGTCGACGATGCCAAGGCCACGCTCAAAAAGTACGCCAAGGCCTACGACAAGTCCGACGCGGCCAAGAGCGACGAGCGCGCCGCCGCAAAGGAGCAATTCGACAGCGAGAAGCCCACGGTCATCGCCATCATGAACGAGACCTTCTCGGACCTGTCCATCTACCAGAACATGCGCGCCGGCTACGAGGGCCCGCAGTACTTTAAGAACCTGTCCAACTGCCTCAGCCGCGGCAAGCTCTACGTGAGTGCCTACGGCGGCGGCACCGCCAATACCGAGTTTGAGTTTATGACCGGCAACTCCATGGCCAACCTGGGTTCGGGCGTGTACCCCTACACCATCTACAACATGGAGACGACCGGGAACCTGGCAGAGCAGTTCAAATCGCTCGGCTATTCCACCACGGCCATGCACCCCAACCACGCCACCAACTGGAACCGCGAGAACGTCTATAAGGATTTTGGCTTTGACCAGTTCCTGTCCATCAACGATTTCCAGGGCGCCGATACCCTGCGCGGCATGGTGACCGACCAGGCTACCTACGACAAGATTCTGGAGCTGCTCGACCAGAACGCCGACCCGCAGTTCATCTTCGATGTGACCATGCAGAACCACTCGGGCTACGACACGGGCCTGCTGCCGGTCGACAAGCAGATGCACCTGAACATCGACACGACCGACCTGGATGCCAAGACCGTCGAGGACGGCACGCTGTCCGATGTCGACGAGTACGTCTCGTGCATCGAGCAGTCCGACCAGGCGCTGCGCTACTTCCTCAACGCCCTGAGCAAGCTCGACCGCAAGGTGGTCGTGGTGTTCTGGGGCGACCATCAGCCGTTCTTCCCGTCCAAGTTCAACGATAAGTGGTTTACCGACGAGGACGACGCCACGCATCAGGAGCGCTTGTGGCAGACTGACTACATCATCTGGGCCAACTACGACGTTGCCGGTTGCGACCAGACGAGTGAGGTCGACGACCTGTCCACCAACTACCTGTCCACCCAGCTGATGCAGCTGATCGGCGCCCCGCTTTCCGACTATCAGAAGGCGCATATGACACTGCGCGAGTCGCTGCCCGCCATCAACTCCGTCGGCTACGAGGACGCCAGCCTGCGTTGGGCGCTTTCCTCCAACGTCACCGGTGACGACGCCGCTGCCGCAGCCGCCACCAAGGCGCGCGAGGATTACGCCAAGATGCAGTATTACGAGATGTTCCGCGACGGCAAGAACGTGTACACCGAGCACTTCCAGACCGAGGCCAACGAGACCGACCCCAACCTGGCACCGGGCACGACCAAGATCAAGTAGCGACTAGCTGCGAGTTCATAACTGAAACGTCTGTCCGGGCGGAGGCATATAAGGTTCCCTGCTCGGACAGTCCTGCGCAAGACGGAGGCCACATTAAGTGGCCTCCTTTGCGTGCGGAACTCGCGATGAACCTTACATTCCGCGTCGCCGGGCAGACGCCTCGGTGTTGAAGCGCGGCTTGTCATGAAAGCATCCGCAACATATATAAGTTGAAGGCCACATTAAGTGGCCTTCTTTATATTCGGAAAGTGTGTCCCGGAATCTGCCTTCGGAATGGGACGCAGTTTCCGCTTGAGGGCCTGTTGGGAAAGCGCATCCCACTTCAAGAGTAAATTCCGGGTCGCACTTTCCGCTAAGGCTCTCAAGCGGAAAGTGCATCCCATTCCAAGCCTTAATTCCGGGACGTAGTTTCCGGACAAGACATCAACCGGAAAGTGGGGACCACTCTGAGCGCCGATTCTGGGACACACTTTTCGAAACCCCGCCCATCCGGAAAGCCCGTCCCACTCCGTATACATCCAGGCATGAAATCATCAGCTTATTAGGCCTTCTATCAATAAAGAGACACCCTCCCGGGCGGCGGGCACGAAGTTCATCGCGAGTTCCGCACGCAAAGAAGGCCACTTAATGTGGCCTTCGTCTTGCGCAGGACTGTAGAGCAGGGAACTTCGTGCCCGCCGCCCAGGAGGGCGTTGCGTTTAGAAGATGGACCTAGCGCTTGTTCCTCCGGGACAAAAGAAGCGCGGCTATAAAAGCGATGATGGCAAGCGCCAGCAACACCAAAAGCAAAGCGAGCGCGTTGTCCCCCGTTGCCGCCAGACCAAGCAAGCCGGGCTTCTTGCTGCCAGCAGGTTGTACGGGGATCTTCTCGCCATCGTCTTCGGCGGTGATTTCCCAGCGAATTGCCTTGTTTGCGTCGGCAAGCTCGTTGCCCACCGACGTCGGGACACTTAGTTGCAAATTGAGTACCGTGCTGCCATCGCTCGTAAACGTTGCGACCTGCGTGGGATAGGCAAACACGCTGCCCGGCGTTCCCGTCTGGAGCCAACCGGCAGACGCATCGGCCGCCGACGCCGTTAGGGTAATGGGCGACAGCAGATGTGCCGTCTCGTGATCGACAACAGCCCGCACAAACACACGTACCTGGGACTTTACACCCGTGGCACGAACCCCAATCTGTTGCTCGCGTACATCGCCGGGCATTAGATCTTTAAAGGCTGGAAACAGATCGGGCTCCCCCGAGGAGTCCGTCGCTCCCGATACCGTTAGCTGGCGTGCATTTCCGTCATAGGCAATCGTGGGAATGTCAGCAAACGCACGTGCAGGAACGGCGAGCGCGATAAGGCAGACGATTGCCGCCATCACGCAATGCAAGAAACACGCAACGTCTTTACGAATCGGAGAGGCCATACTTACGCACCTCCATGCGGCGGCACCAGCACGCCATCCTTGACCGTACAGCCCCATGCCTCTGTAACTGCGTCATCGGGCGTGGACTGAATTGCCTGGGTCGAAATGTCGACGACCAGGTTCTTGCCATCCGCCTTCCTCTCAGTCACGCTCTTGATGAGCACGCCGGTTTTGTCCATCGGCGCAACGGAAGATGTCCAATAGTAGAATCCGTCGGACGCGGCAACCCAAGACGAGGCGCTGTTGGAAGCAGACGCATCGGACACGTTGCCCCACTCAATAACGTAGTCCGTTCCCGCAACCGGCTCATCCCACAGGCGCGCGCCATCCTGGTCCTGCCAGTAGATATCCACCGCAGCACGCAGGTATGCCGGAGCCGAGCCCTTGTTTGTAATCGTGACGTCACTCTTCACGTTGCCATTGAGCTTCTCGTCTACCGAGGGCGCCACCGAACCAAAGCCAAACTCGTTGACCAGCACGCCCGTAACCGAAAGCCAGGCAAAGGTGCCGGCAGCGCCAGCCAAAAGAAGAACGCCGACAAGGAGGGCGACGATTTGCTTGCGCTTAGTCATCCTGGTCCTCCTTCTTCAGCGTGCCGTTTTCCCAAACATTCTTGGCACGCGAGCCACCATCGACCCATTTGTCCTTCGCGCGCGTGTTAACGCACGTCACCACCGCATCGCCCGCGCTCGAGGCAGACGAAATCGTCAGCTCGGCAGATTTGCCGGGCGCCTTACCAGGCGTGCTCAGCTCACCCTGGTAGCGCCATGCCCAAGCCGTGTCTTCCTCGACGGTATAGGTGCCCGCCGGAGCGGCGAACTGCACGCTGCCGACATACCAGGTCTCACCGTTTTCCGGCTGTTGCTTATCGACCTTCACCTCGACCACGCGCGTCTCGGGAGAGGCTCCCTCCGCCGTCTTCGTCACCTTAAAGCGGAACGTCTGTCCCATAGCGCTGGCATCGGTCGTCTTTTTAACGATCGTCAGCGCATGAGTCTGGGCAAAGTTGAACACGGCTTTGCCGGGGCCCTGATCGCCCTCGCCCGTCTTCTTGGACTCCAGACGGTTGGCCAGGTCGAACGAGCCGTCACCCGAACCAAGGCTGTAGAGCGAGACAAACTTGCCGTTCACAGGCTTTTCCGCCGCAGAAACGCCCTCTGCACCAGGGCCGTAGCTTGCCTGCGTTACCGTAACAGTCAGTTGCGTCCCCATAAACGGCTTGGCAAAGCAGACCTTAAACGGCGCATTGTCGGCACTGTCACCGACGGTGTTGGCCGCGGCGGGATCGAGCAGCCACTTAAGCTGCGCGGTCATAGTTACGGGGCTCGCGGGATCAGACGTATCGTTGGCAACCACGCGATACGTCACAGGATACAGGTCCATGTCACCCTTGACTGGCTCGCCCTTGAACTCATCCCAAGACTTTGCAGTGCCATCGGCACCCACATATCGCCACTCCAAGAAGAGCTCGCGCTTATCGCCATTGGCAGCAGCCTGTTCATCGAGCAGCGCGACGATCTTGGAGTGGGCGTCCGGGTCGTACGCCACGGATTTTTGCTCCATCACAGGATTGCCGTTGTCGTCATAGACCGGGTTGCCGCTCTCATTCACCTTGGGAACATCGACGTTATGGACAAAGCCAGCGCCCGTCGCGCGCTCGTCGCTCGAGTCGACCGTCGCCGTAAAGATGACCGACCCGTCGACACCGTGATAGCGCACCTTATACGGCGCGGTCTTGTACACCGCGGTGTAGGCCACGCTCTCAAAGGGCTCGCTGCCCTCGAGGGGATACTTCTCGCCATCGGTCAACAGGGTGTATTTGCCATCGGGTTCGTAGTCGCGCGACCAGCCAACAAAGTCGTACTTGGTGCCGTCTATGCCGACAACCTCGGTTGCGGCTTTTACCTCCAGCGAAATTTGATCACCAGAGTCGGTGCGCGAAAGATAACGCACGGAACCGCGGTTATCCAGATTGTCATCGATATTCGATTGGACACGTACCGCGCTGGCACGGTAGACCGGATACAGCTCCATGGGTGCCTTGACCACGGTGTTTTTATTCACCATGGAAACGCCGTCCGACCAAACGACATAACCGCTGCCAGCTACCGGCTTAGTTTCCGTCCAGCCCACGAAGGCATTGTATGCGTTCGTTGCAGCATCGATATCGCCGACGTTATACGTTGGCAGCGGGATGCCGTCCTTAAGGCTGCCGAGAGAATCGCCCTGCTGGGCTACCTTACCGTCCACATCCCTGGCATTGAGATGGTACACAACCGCCAACGGCGAATAGTACGCCACAAATGTATAGGTCCCGCCGGGCTCCACCTGATAGGAATATGAGTTACCGTCGGCAGAATCGAGCTCCTTGACCTCACCATTCGGAAGTTCGACCTCGACCTTATTTAGCTTATATAACTCGCCGCCGGACTTGTATACCGTCGTTTCGATATCAGGGGTCACCGTTGCCGTGGCAGGATCGGTGTCCACATTGAGATTAGGGGTGATGTCATACCTAGGAACATTCACCTCGGAAGTACCCTTAAAACCGGCGCGATACAGGTTGGTGGTGTACCTAACATCGTACTTCGCGTACACCGGATAGGCATCCTGCCACTGGGTGACCTTAAAATCTGGTTTCACCAGATACGGTTCGGCCTTATCCGGGTCAGAAGTGGTGAAGGAATCGCCCTCGACATCGTAGATATACTTCCAGACGTCAGAATCCCTCTGGACCTCGGCGGTCGAAATCCAGCCCAGGAACTTATAGCCCGGCACGGCCATGTCGGCATCGGTCGGGGAAGCTTCGAGGGTCAGGGGGCTCTCATACGATCCCTTCTCACCATCTTCTGGCTTTTCGGCCACTTTAACCGACTTATTAACATGCGGGTAGTAATACGTGAACGTCGGATCCGCCCCGTTCACCTTGGTCTGCAGCAAGTTACTCTCATAGCGCCGCGTGGCAGTCCTCACGACATTATCGCCCTTGTTGTAGAAATTAACGTCCGTGGTAATCATCGCGCGAACGTAGTACTTCTTATCTGTACGCACCATGCTCTCGATGGGATTTTTCACATATGTCCAATATTCACCATCGCGCTCAAGCGTCCAAAAATTCAGGCGATAGCGATCATTCACCGGTTTGACCGTTACGTTCAGCGAAGCCGGAGTCCAAGTATCGCTTAGCGTTGCAGCGCCTGGAAAATCGGTATCGGCATAGAGGTTTTTTAGAGTATCGGCTCCCGTATCGTTTTTAACGTTGTGCGAGTACGCGTTAAGGGGACTCACGACAAGGGTTTCCTTCGTGAAGCGCGTGCCACACGTTTCATAACTATCCTTTATACCGTGGTCAACATGCTCCGGGCCCCAGTGGACGACGTTTTCACGCACGAAGGTACTACCGACGTTTTCCTCAAAGGGCGTTTGATAGCGATTCCAAACGGAACAAAGTAGCTTGCTGTCCGTAAACTCATGGTTGGTATAAGCCCGAACGTAATAATCCACTCGGCACTCAAAGCGGGCGATGTAGGTATGTGGCACAGTTAGATCGACATCGGCAGGGAGTGTGTAGCTGGGGTCACGGCTTACGCGCACCTCGACCTGGGACCCATCGGCGGCCTGCTTGTTTTCATACCAACCCAGGAAGCGGTAGCCGTCGGGCAGCGCACCGTCCTCAGATAAAGGTTTGTTGTCCACGTCGCACACCTGCACCGTGTACACACCGGTGCCATCCTCGGCAGTCTCAACCTTAACGACAGTTTTGCCCACGCCCGCGCGCTGGGTCTTATCGTCAAGCTCATCCCGCTCATTGCCCTCAAACACCGTCATGATGTTCGACACATAGTCGGTGTACACCGGATAAAAATCGGTAGGGCCAAGCACAGTGATCTCAGCGCCGGCAGGATAGAACGCACCGGCGTTTTTTAGCTCGGCAAGCTCAGGCGAGGTAATGGCCGCATAGCCGCCATGCATCTCGGCCTCACCGCTCGGCTGCGTCGTCCAACCAATAAAGGTGGCGCTGGCAGATAGAGCGCCGCGGTCCGCAGGGGCAACCGGCGTTAAACCGACACCATAGCGGTACCAATCCGTCGACTTGTCGTGCGCCTCGCCGCTCTGCCACGAGAGCATCTCACCCTTGACGTTATAGAACAGCACCTGCGCCTCGTACGAAGCGATAAACAGGTCATTGCCCTTAAAACCGTCGACCCCCTTGGCATTATCGGCGGTATAGGTCGACGTATGCTCGTGTGCCTCGCTCTTCTGGACCTGCTTGCCAGCAGCCACAGCATCGGCATCGGTCTTGCCGTCAAACCAGCTGTTGTCTTGTCCAATTCGATTCACACGCACATCGGACTCGCGGAACCAGCCCATGAAGCGATAACCGCCGTTGGCATCGGTCAAGCCCTTGGGCTTTGCGGAGGTATCCTGCCCAAACGTCACCGATGTATCGCCCTGGGCCAAGCCCTGAGCCGTTCCCGCCAGCACGGCGCTCACGGCAAAGGCGTACGGATCCGAGGTCTTCTGTTCAATACCAAGTTTGGTTGCCTCGATGGTCGCGGTACCCGCACCGGGAAAATCGATCGTCGCCTTAACGCTCTGGCCATGCACAGGAATATTCAGCTTGTAATCCATCGCCCACTCATTGAAGTGCGAGCCACCCAAGGCCCCGTTGTTAGCAGTCGAGCGCTTGGTGCCGGCACAAAAGTCGTAGTCGTGCTCTTCCCACAGCTCGCGCGTGGTGTAGCGCTCGTCATCCCATGGACCATAGCCATCACCCTTGGTGGTGCCATCGCCGCCAAACGAGGGGATTTTCTTTTTGGCAGGGTTGCCCTGGCTGTTGCCAGAAAGGCTCACGCTCGGCTTAAAGTAGCACTCGGTGACCGTGGCATCATCCTTGTTGGCACGCGCGGCAATGCCGCCCAGGTTCACATCGTTTTGAATGATGGGGATCACGGCGATGGGATTGTACTGACGCGAGCTCAAGTCACCCGCAAAATGGCTTCGAACGAGCTCGTTGCCCTTTTCGGTTAGAATACGACCCGCCAAGCCACCCGTCCACGCGCGCGTCACGGCGACGACGCCCACGTACGACGCGGCATAGCTGTAGCACTGCGCCGTCGAGAAGCAGTCGATAATCTTGGCCTCGCCCGCCATGCAGCCCACAAAACCCGAGGCGTACACGTTGTTGCCGCCCAGGGCGCCAATGGCCACGTCGTACTTATTGGTGACGTCGGTCATGCCCTTCTCGGCAATCGAGCCGTCGTCCTTACGCGTCGGCGTCACGCGACAGTACTCGATAGTCGAGTTCTTAACGTAGCCGGCAAACGCCGCCATATACAGACCCTCACCGCCGAGCGCCTGCACGCCCGAGGTCGCATTGTTGACGGCACGGCCGCCACGGACCTCGCAGTTGTAGAGGGTGCAGCCGTCGAGCTCGCCGGCGATGAGACCGCCCTCAAAGCCTGCGTTGGTAATGAGGTTGAGAGCATTGTTGGCGCAGGTCACGTGCAGCGTGCTCTCCATGACCATAACGTTTTCGAAGCGCGTTTTGACGGCCTTGCCCACGATAATGCCACCGCGGAAGTCCGCCCACACGTTGGCGTCCTTGACCAGGAAGTTTTTGATGGTGGCACCGTTGGTCTCGGCAAAAAATCCCGTATCGCGCTCGGGGTCAAAAGCGTCTTTATCGTAGCTCAGGCCCTCAACGGTGTGGTTTTGACCATCGAACACGCCCTTAAACGGATGCTCCTTGTTGCCAAACGACAGATGCTTAACGGTGTGCGAGACAATGGTCTTCATGTCGTCATCATTAAGCACGATATCGTTATCGAGATAAACGCGCCAGCCGGACGTATCGCGCTCACGCGAAAGCGCCACGTACACCAAAAAGTCGTTCGCGTTTTTGATGTGGTATTCGTTTGTGTTCTCGGGCACGTCCTCGGCATGCACCACCGTTGGCAGCGCCATAACGCAGCAAAGGGCAATCGCCGCGACGGCAACTAGCCTGCTAAGCACGCCCCGGTTCATGTTCTTGATCTTCATAGGCTAGTTCGCCTCCGGCCAGCCCGCGACGTCAAGCACGTCGAGGACGGTATCGCTTGCCTGCTGGTTTTTGGCCTGCACGGCCTGAACATCGATATCGAGCCTGAATGAGCCGCCGCGCGCGGCATCGTGGTAGTCGCCCACAAAGCGCAGCGAGTCCATGAGGCTTTCCGTCATGGCGCCGGGGTCGAGCGTGCCGCCACGCCCGGCCAATCCGCGGTAGTAGTACCACCCATCGCCGCCATCGATCCACGGGGACCCCTCGCCTGCGTTCACATGAAACGCAACGCTGCCCGAAGCATCCGCGCTCGAACCGTCGGGCGCCACCGACGTCATGCGCAGACGCGCGCGAACGTACTCAGGCTGCGTTCCAGCGTTCTCCACGCGCACAATGCGGCTGATATCAGAGCCACTGGCCTTGGTGTCGGGATAGTCCCCGTGCTCGTTGGGCTCAAACGGAATCTCCTCGCCCTGTTCGTTGAGGGTGTATTCGCAGACTCGTACCTTCACGCTGCCAAACGATAGAACGTTGTTCACCGGAACCATATCAACGGTAAAAGCCAGCGTGCCGCACAGGCACGCCAG
Source organism: Collinsella sp. AF19-1LB (assembly GCF_003459655.1). NCBI lineage: Bacteria > Bacillati > Actinomycetota > Coriobacteriia > Coriobacteriales > Coriobacteriaceae > Collinsella > Collinsella sp. AF19-1LB. The sequence goes on along the minus strand of NZ_QRWO01000006.1, from coordinate 7,140 downwards.
GGCCAACAGCGCCATCGCGGCAAGCGCCAAGGTGCGTTTCTGATTGTCGGAAAGATTGTTGAGCATTACGTTCGCCAATCGTCGATCAAAGGGGGACCGAGATCCCGGCCCGAAAATGGGGATGGGGAGCGGGCCGGGATCTCGGTGGGGGGGGGGTGGGGTTACTGCTTGGTCTGAGCCCAGGCCTTGGCCTGAGCAACGGCGTTGTCCGCTGCGTTGGTGGCGCCATCAGCCTGATCAGCACCGAAAATAAAGGCGGAGACAGTAATCTCAGGCTTAACGCCATCACCCGAGACAACGTCATCGCTCTTCATTGCACCGGGGATCATCACCTGGCTAAAGAGCTCGCCAGTGTAGACATCCTTAGCTGCTTCCTTGGCACCCAAGGCGACGGGACCGTTCTCGGCACCCTTGGCGTACATGAACAGACCGCTTACGTACTGTCCCTCGGTGCCGTTCGTCGTCACCTGTTCAGCAGAAACCGGCTTCCAGTTCGCGTTGAGCGTAAAGTAAGGAGTGCTCGCAAGACCTGCACTATTCTTGACCACGGCGTTCTTTACATAGATGAACACAAAAGCGTCATCGGAACCGTTTTTAATACCAACGTTCGGGTTCTTGCCCATCGGAGAGCCCGGAATCATCTTGTGCTCCGCGCTGGGGTCCCACTTGGTCTCGAACAGATAGGCACCGCCACCAGCCTCCGTGCCAGGCTGCTCGGGGTTTTCCGGATCAGGCTTCTTATCGGGAGCCTCGATTTTTCCAATCGTAAACACGTTGTGCAGGTCGGCAGTAGCCGTCAGCCATGCATAGGTACCCACGCCGGCGGCCAGCACCAACAGCAACAGGGCGGCAATGATGCCGTAGCGCTTTTTCTTCTTGTTTTCCATCGTTCTCTTCCTTTCGAGAATCGTTTTCCCCGGCAACGGCCCCTACCGCCGCCGACGCTTTTCCCTGCCGCTATGAACGCCGCTCCCTCGCATGCACGCGGGTATGCTTGCCCGCAGGCTCGTCTGGAACCATCCGATCGAGCACTATCGACGCCGCGATCAGCAGCGCCAGAACGGCCACCACAACAAGCAAACCGGGCATCGTCGTGCAATATGCGTTGACGAAGCCCAGGTAAGGGACACAAAAAGAAACAGTGCCGATAACACTCGAAAAAGGCGTCTGCTCGGCATCGTGCATGATGCTTCCGTCTGCATTTTTGTTCGCAATTCCCTGCGTGCCGATCATCTGCGCCACAGGGTCGATCTCGTACACCTGGTGCGTCACCACGGCACCGTCCGATCGGTAAAAGGTTGCATTGTCACCCACGGCAATATCCGTTGGATCAACTTGGTGAACAAACACCATGGAGCCAACGGGTAGCTCGGGCTCCATAGAACCCGAAAGCACTGCATAGGGCGTGTATCCAAATGCACGAGGGACAAAAGAAACAACGGCAAGAGCCATGACGAGCGCAATCGCCAAGCTACTCAAAAGTGCAATAAATCGTTTGAGTCTACGCGCCGTCAAAGTGATAATTCACACCCCTTGAGGACCTATTCGACCCATCCAAAGGTCAGCAAGTTTCAACAGGAACCGCAAGGCGCTTGAAAAGTGAGTCCGAAATAAGCCAATTTGGAATCTTTTCGTAATAAAAACATAGCGATGTGCTACACATTTTTCAATGTTTTATCGCTAAATGCTACTTATTTTGGCGTAAGTGGTCATTTATCCCCAAATTAATCTGTTTTATCCAATATCTGTGACTAACCCCCTACGCAACTTCCCCATAGAGGAATCGATTTTTTGCGAAACTAAAATAATGGTACCCCCCCCCACATTAAAAATAATTGCTGGAAGTGCCATTTATTTCCGACCCCTTTTACTGGAGTTTTATGACAGCCCCATGTAGCTCGCAGCCCATAACCCTCTGAAAACCGTGTCCCAGAATTCGCTTGCGAAATGGGATGCGGTTTCCGCTTGTGGCCCCGTTGGGAAACCACATCCCACTCCGACTACAAATTCCGGGTCGCACTTTCCGCCAATGCCCTCAACCGGAAACGGCATCCCATTTCTCGACCGAATACTGGGATGTAGTTTCCACAGAGCTCTTCAACGGGAAACCGCATCCCATTCCAAAGGCAAATTCCGGGACGCATTTTCCGAAACCCCACCCATCCGGAAATCCCATCCCACTCCGCACACATCCGGGCATAGAGCAATCAGCTTATTAGGCCTTCCATCAATAAAGGGGCGCCCTCGTGTCATGAAAAAAGCCCCGAGAATTTCGAGGCTTTCACATTTGTATTGTTTTGCACGAAGGACCACGAACGGCGAAGCTACTCTCCCAGCACGGCCTTCTTGGCGGCTGCAGCCATGTTGTCCAGGTCTTCCTTGGTGGGATGGTCCTTCGCGGCAACCCAGTTGTCGAGCAGCATCTTAAATCGGGCGTTTTCGGGATCTTGCTCGAGCATGGCCTCATAGCGCTGCTTAACCGCGGGACCCATCTTGCCCTGGCACATCGCCCAGCCCGCAAGCTCGGCATCCTCGGCCAGATTGGAAGTTACGCGGTCGACAATCTGCTGGTAATAGCTCTGGTCGGCCCCAAAGCCGCAGGTGCCAAACAGGAACACGCGCTTGCCGTGCAAGGCAGAGAGCAACGCCGCGACCGAAGGCGTGCACGCGCCCTTGTCGCACCAAAAACCGACGAGCACCGTGTCGGCCGCGCAGGCGCCCTGCGCCTCGAGCGCAACCTGATCTGCATCCGCATCGTCGCTCAACGCCGCGGCATGGACAAACTCAACGCCCGCAGCCTGCAGAGCGCGCTTGATCGCGCCCGAAACCATCCTGGTATTACCGCTCTTGCTGTTAACCACCAAAGAGCACGTCATAGTCACGTTGCCTCGTTTCCCCCAAAACTAAAGCCACTAATGCAATTTATTAGATGAATATCTTAGTACTAACGTGACAGATGTAAACCACCGTCTGTCGATTGATTAATTTGCCCCACGGGCTTCCTCACTGGGCGAATTGGCTGCGGTAGAGCTCGGCGTAGAAGCCGCCTGCCGCGAGCAGTTCATCGTGCGTGCCGCGCTCGATAATCTCGCCATCGCGCATTACCAGGATGCAATCGGCGTTGCGAATCGTCGACAGGCGGTGTGCCACGACAAAGCTCGTGCGGCCGGCCATGAGCTCGTCGAATGCCGCCTGCACCTGCAGCTCGGTACGCGTATCGATGCTCGACGTTGCCTCGTCCAGCAGCAGAATCGCCGGATCGGTGAGCATGACGCGCGCGATGCACAGCAACTGTTTTTGACCCTGGCTAAACGTGCCGCCGTCCTCGCCGATCACCGTATCGTAGCCGCCTGGCAGCTGCACGATAAACTTGTGCGCATGAGCGCGCTTGGCGGCCTCGACAATCTGCTCGCGCGTGGCATCGGGGCAACCGTAGGCAATGTTTTCGGCCACCGTGCCCTCGAACAGCCAGGTGTCCTGCAGCACCATGCCAAAGGCGCGGCGCAGGCTCGCACGCGTGTAGTCACGCGAGGAGCGACCATCGACCGCGATGCGCCCAGCATCGATATCGTAAAAGCGCAGCAGCAGATTGATGAGCGTCGTCTTGCCACAGCCCGTGGGACCGACGAGGGCAAAGCGCGTACCGGGTTTGGCCTCGATGCAGATATCCTGCAGCAGCTTGCGGTCGGGCGCATAGCTAAAGTCCACGTGTTCAAAGGTCACCTCGCCCTGCGGGGCGACAAGCTCCACGGCATCCGCCGCGTCGGGCTCCTGCTCGCGCGCATCAAGCAACGCAAACATGCGGCGCGCCGAGGCGTACGCGGTCTGGATCTGCGTGATGACGTTCGTGACCTCGTTGAACGGCTTAGTGTACTGGTTGGCGTAGGACAGGAAGATCTGCACGCCGCCCACCGTGAGCGCCGCCGGCACGCCCGTGATCACGCCCACGCAGCCGATCACGGCGACCACAGCGTAGATGATGTTGTTGATAAAGCGCGTACCGGGGTTGGAAAGCGAACCCATAAACTGCGCGCGCTCACCTGCCGTATACAGCTCGGCGTTGAGGGCATCGAAGCGCTGCTGAGCGCTCGGGCCGTAGGCAAACGCGTCCACGAGCTTTTGCTCGCCCACATACTCCTCGATATGGCCGCCGAGCCGGCCTTGAATGCGTTGCTGGGCTGCAAAGCTCTTGTTGGAGAGCCTTGCGATGGCGCCGGCCGCAAAGATGGAAAGCGGCGTGACGAGCACCACCACGAGCGTCATGGCCAGGTTAATGGAAAGCATAAACGCGAGCGTACCGACGATGGTGATGACGCCGGTAAAGAGCTGAGTAAAGCCCTGCAGCAGACCGTCGCCCACCTGATCGACGTCGTTGACCACGCGGCTCATGAGGTCGCCGTGGGCATGGCTGTCGATAAAGCTGAGCGGCATGCGGCTGAGCTTGTCGCTCGCCTCCACGCGCATGTCGCGCACCGTCTCGTAGGACAAGCGGTTAACGCAATAGCCCTGCAGCCACTGGAAAACCGCAGCACCTACGACGACAATCGCGAGCTTGGTGACAAGCGGCAGCAGCGCATCGAAGTCCACCTGGCCCGTCGCGACGATGAGGTCGATGCCCTCGCCGATGAGAATAGGTGTGTAGAGCTGCAAGATCACCGAGATGGCAGCGCTCACAAACGACGCCGTAAACGAAATGCGATGCGGACGGACGTAGCCCAGCAGGCGGCGGGTCACCGCGCCCACGGGATAGCGCTCGGGGTCGCCGGGCTGGCGCGGACCGTCTCCCAGGTCGTTGAGGTTATCATTACCGGACACGTTGGCCGTCATCGTGGCGACCGACCCGGAAGAAGTGTACGGATTCATTTAGCAGCCCTCCTTTGCGCAGGCGGATGCAGAGGCGATTGGGGCGGGCGTGGCACTTGGGGCGGACGCGGACGCGGCACTCCCCTGCTGGCCCTCGAGCTCCTCGCGGCGAAGCTGCGACTGGCAGATCTCGCGGTAAAGCTGACAAGTCGCATACAGCTCGTCGTGCGTACCCAAGCCCGCGACCGAACCGTGGTCAAGCACGCAGATCATGTCGGCATCGCGCACGGTCGAGACGCGCTGGCTTACGATGACGGTCGTCAGCGGCAGCCCACCCTCGGCGGCACCGTGCACGTTACGCTCGCGGATGGCATGGCGAAGCGCCGCATCGGTCTTAAAATCGAGCGCCGAGGCGGAGTCGTCCATGATCAGAATCTGCGGCGAGCCCACCAGGGCACGCGCGATAGTCAGGCGCTGGCGCTGGCCACCGCTAAAGTTTTTGCCGCCTGCCTCGACCGGAGCATCCAGGCCCTGGGGCTTGTTGCGCACGAACTCGCTGGCCTGCGCCATATCGAGCGCCGCCCAGAGCTCCTCGTCGGTCGCCGACTCGTCACGCCAGGTCAGGTTGCCGCGGATCGTGCCGCTCACCAGCGACGCGCGTTGCGGGACGGTTGCGACCACATGGCGCAGCTGATCGAGCGGCCAGGCACGCACGTCGGAGCCCATCACGCTCACGCTGCCGGTGCTCGCATCGTACAGGCGCGAGATAAGCGAGGCGAGTGTGGACTTGCCGCTGCCCGTGCCGCCGATAATGCCGAGCGTCTTGCCCAGTGGGAGTTCCAGGGTCACATCGTTGACGGCATTTGCCGCGCCCGCGCCAAAGGAGAAGCTCGCATGGTCAAAGCTCAGCGCGGGAACTGGGGCGGCATTGCCCGGCTTGGGCAGCGCGACCGGCTCGTTGCCCTCGTCGGTGATGCTCGGCACGCAATTGAGCACCTCGTTGATACGCGACGCGCTGGCGCTCGCCTTGGTAAAGACCACGACCAGGTTGGCGACATACACGATGGAGGTCAGGGTCTGCGTCATGTAGTTGACGAACGCCATGACCTGGCCCTGTGTGAGCTCGCCCACGTTGACCTGGACGCCGCCCACCCACAGGATGGCGCACACGCCCAGGTTCATCACCAAAAACGTGACGGGATTAAGAATCGACGAGAGCTTGCCCACCGCGATGGCGGTATGCGCCTGGTCATCGGCTGCCTGGGCAAAACGCTCACGCTCGTGATCCTCGCGCACAAAGGCTCGGACCACGCGGGCGCCCGAAAGCCCCTCGCGACAGATGAGTGCGATGCGATCGAGCTTTGCCTGCAGCTGCTTGTAGTACGGGATGCAGCGCGCCATGACAAACCAAAACACCAGGCCGATGGCGGGCGTGCAAATCAAAAAGATGATGCCGAGCTTAAGGTCGATGGCAAGGGCCGCGACCATGGAACCCACCGCCAGGAAAGGCCAGCGGATGAGCATACGCACGCCCAGCGCCACGGCGAGCTGTACCTGGTTGACGTCGTTGGTAATGCGCGTGATGAGCGACGGCGTGCCGAAGCGGTCGAGTTCGGCATAGCTCAGCTTATTAATGTGCTTGTAGAGTGCGCCGCGAATGTCAGTACCCATGCCCTGCGAGGTGAGCGCCGCCATCTTTTGGCAGACGAGCGTAAACGAGATGCCGATCACAGCCATGGCGGCGAGCACCATGCCGTAGTGGACGACGGCACTCACGTCGTGCGCACCGATACCTTTATCGATCATCTGGGCAATCACCGGCGGCGTAAGCAAGTCAAAGATCACTTCGATCAACTTGCACGCAGGGCCAATCACCATATATCGGCGAAACTTGCCACCAAAACGCCTGAGCAGCTCAATCATAGAAGGCGCTCCCTATCATCATTCACACTCAATTCGAATCATGATAGTACGGTGAGCCCAAAAGAAGCGTAAACAACTCGTCATTTCTAATGGGGTTCGGTTTCCAAAGAAGCGGAGGGGCACGTGCACACCCAGCCAGTGTCGGGTCGACTAACTTGGTATACTTACCTTAGTGCTACCAAGTTAGTCGCCGACCCTTGAAATGAGGTGCCGAGATGAACGACATTCTCGCAAGAAGAGCAAGACGAGCAACTGTGGGCATCGCCCTTTCCGCGGCACTTGTCGCGGGAATCGCCCCCGCAACGGCAATCGCGGCAGAAACCAGTTCCCCCACCGGTGCAGTTGCCTTGCAGACGAAAGATGCGACCGCCGCAAAAGAAAAGGCTCTGTTAGACCAGAATTGACATTTAGCAC
>NZ_QRWO01000059.1:0-2584 GCF_003459655.1 Collinsella sp. AF19-1LB | reverse complement strand
CCCTCGTCGCGCATGACCTGCTCGATGGCCGCGCGTGCGTCCGAGAAATCGCCCTGGTTCCCGTTTACCGAGAAGGTGCTGTTGAGCTTGATATAGACCGTATGCATCTCCTGCGTATCGCCGATTGTGTCCACCAGCATAAAGTGGACGGTCGAATGCTTCGGGACATCCGATACCTCGATGGTCGTGTCGCGGTCGAGGCGAATCTTATGGACATCCTTGTCAATCCCGAAGCCTTGCGGTGCGACCGTCTCCTTCACCCAGTAGTCCATGTTCGCAATCAGCTTGTTCGTCCCGTTGACCGCCGAGAGGGTAGCCTCGCCGTTCTCGTCCGTCTTGAAGGTCCCGCACTTGCGGGTGCAGGCCTCGTCGCAGTAGATGGCGTACTCGGCTCCGGCGAGAGAGAAGTACTCCGGATCGATCTTTGTGACATCGGGGTTGGTTGAGGACTTCTTCAGGCTTAACGAGCAGAAGTTGCCGATAGACTGAAAGTCGAACTGGAACCCGTCGCCATACACCGTGTCGCCGCGGACGCACGAGATGCTGGGTCCCTTGTATGCGATGATGGCGCAAGTCCGGTCGCTCACCTCGTTTACACGAGACGAGATGCAGCTGTAGCCGTCGAAGTTGGTGAAGAAGAGCTGGGTGTCCACTCCCCGCGGGATGAAATAGGCGTCCTGATTGTTCTCGGCGGGGCTGATCCACTCATATCCGCCGCCGTCACACTGTATGCTCCTAGCGCCGAGGTACGCCCAATCGAGGTCGATATACTCGCCGGGCCTGTCGGAATAGAAGAACTGATATACCATCTTTATCGACTTCAGCCCCAGTAGCCAGTGACAACTGTCCCACGCCGCGAAGGCGTCGCTCACCAAGAAGAAGCTCTTCGTGCCGAAGTGCTGCTGGTAGAATTGGGCGAGCTTCTGGTTGAAACCCGCGTTGTTGTTGTAGCCGTTGCCAACGGCGGGATTCGAGAGCGTGAGCGTGCATCCCACGGGCTTCCCGTTATAGGTTCCAATGCTATTCCACGTGACGCTCGCGCGGTATCCGGAGTTGTCCATCGGTAGAATCGTGTAGGGATGCCCATTGTTCAGAAAGAGCTGTGCTTTGTCCCCCCTGTGGAAGACGTCATCATAGGTTGGGGTCCAGCTTGTGTGCGTCGCCCTGCCAGCGCTGTGCCACCAGCCGGTGGGGTGCGATGAGATGCCGTTGACACTCATGGGAACGGCGAGCCCCGATGGCTTAACCTTCGGGTTATCGGGCGCAAACTCCTCGAATCTACTCATCGAATAGGTCGATATGCCTATCGCGTCGAAGACCGAGCGCATCACGACCCCCAGGGGACTGGAGGGTCTGGCAACCGCGTCGGTCACTGCCGCCGCAGCCGTGATCCCGCCCCCGGCGATAAGGGCCCTTCTGGAAAAGGCTAAGCCTTTAGAGGCACCCCCCCCCCCGAAGTGATTCCGACATCGATGTGGCGTTTACTTTCGCCCACAATTACCTCCTGAGTACGTCATCCTAAGTATCCACTAGACGGTGGTCCTGTATACGAGGTGATTTAGAGTATTGCCGCAGCGGCAAGAAGCATCGAACGCCCCAAAGGCAGGGCGCTTCGTAAGAGCGATAGGGGGCGGAGAAAATCTCTGCCCCCCCCTTTTACTTACTTCCTCCTGACGCCCACCACGCCGTCCGAGACGACCTCGGTCCAACGGATGTAGCGCACGGTATCCGCAGTCATCTTGACGGCGCTAGCGGCACGACCGCGGGAGCGCGAGCGTCCCGAGACGCCCGTCTCGGAAGTCTCCGAAACCTCAGCCGCCGCGTTCGCCTCGTCCGCGTCGAGCCACGCTTCGCACTTGTAGGTGCGCCACTGCCCGCCGCCGATGTTTCGGTACGCGGTCGCGGGGACCGTGATGCGGGCGAGCTCGTCCCAGTAATAGGCCGTGTGGCCCTCGCCGGAGTCGCCGATCGCCGCAAGCTCGAACTCCTTGCCCTTGGCGTCGTAGCCCTTGTGCTTGGGCTCCTCGAACACGGGGATGAAGCCGGGGTGCGCCTCGGCACCATCCTCGGGCAGCAGCCTCATGTCCCAGCTCGGGTCCAGCTCGACCGATCCGGGGGCATATTCCGTGCGCAGGGTGCAGCGGTTGCGGCCGTACAAGGCGGTAATGCCGCTGCCCGCCGTGCAGCTTGATATAGCCTCGTCACCCAGCTTCATGTCCAGGTGCCAGCCGGTGAAGCCTGTCGAGGGGTCGGTGCCGAATTTATCGTTGAGGTTGCAAGTGGGCTCAAGCTCAGTTTTGGCAAGCTCTGCCGGAAATACGAAATTAGTGCCAGTCAGATATCGCTGGGACTTATAGAGTAGATGGGTCTTGTCAGTACCATCCTTATAGAAGTAGAACTTGCCCATGGTCACCCAAGTCCACAGGTACAGATCTCCGTTCACCTTCTTGCTCACGAACTTCGGCCCGCTGAAGATGCTCGGGTCCGAGCAGTCCTTATCCCCTTCGTACCACCCGTCTAGACATTTGTCGAGCAGGCTCATGTCCTGCCCCTCGTCGCGCATGACCTGCTCGATGGCCGCGCG
>NZ_QRWO01000058.1:0-2791 GCF_003459655.1 Collinsella sp. AF19-1LB | reverse complement strand
GCGCCTGCGGGCGAGGGCGCCACGGCTGCCGTGGTGTCGGGCAACGCGTCGCTCGCGCTCGATGGCGCGGGCGTCAAGGACGCCGCAGCCGCCATGGCCAAGGCCACCGTTGAGGCCAAGACCCTAGCCGAGGAAAAAGAGATTGCGCAGGCCAACCGCTTCCCCAAGTTGTCCCTTGTGGACCTTAAGTACCGCGACTGGGAATCGCCGGTCTACGACGATGCCATCTCGCTGGAGGACTTTGTCGACAGCTTCCGCGCGTTCGCCTGCAGCCAGATGAAGCTCTACTACACGCCCGAGATCATCCGCCGCTTTGTGGCCGGCATGGCCGCCTCCAAGCTGCTGATCCTGGAGGGCATCTCGGGTACCGGTAAGACGTCGCTGCCCTACAGCTTTAGCCGCTACCTGGACAACCCCGCGACCATCGTGTCGGTGCAGCCGAGCTTCCGCGATCGCACCGAGGTGCTGGGCTACTTTAACGAGTTTTCCAAGCGCTTTAACGAGACCGAGTTCCTCCGCGCCGTGTACGAGGCGGGCCTGCGCCAGGACCCGTCCATGATCGTGCTCGACGAGATGAACCTCGCCCGCGTGGAGTACTACTTTGCCGAGATCCTGTCGGTGCTCGAGATGCCCAGCCACGACGAGTGGGTACTCGATCTGGTCCCCACCCAGTGGGCCGCCGATCCCAAGGCTCTGCACGACGGCAAGCTCACCATCCCCGACAGCCTGTGGTTCATCGGCACGGCCAACAACGACGACTCCACCTTTACCATCACGGACAAGGTATACGACCGCGCGATCCCCATCGAGCTCAACGAGCGCGCCGATGCGTTTGAGTGCGAGCCGCACGAGCGCGTGCACGTGACGGCCGACCACCTGCAGTATCTGTTCCAGAAGGCCAAGGTCGAGTACGTGATCGACGACGAGCTGCTCCAGAAGATGCACAAGCTGGACCAGTACCTGCAGACCCGCTTTAAGCTGGCCTTTGGTAACCGTATCATCAAGCAGATGTACGACTTTATCCCCGTGTACGTGGCGTGCGGCGGCACCGAGCTGGGCGGTATGGACTACATCATCGCCCGCAAGGTGCTCAAGAAGTTTGAGTCCATGAACGTGAGCTTTGTGCGCGACGAGATGAAGGGCCTGATCGAGTACATCGAGAAGACCTTTGGCGAGGGCGGCCTGCCCGATTCCGTCATGTACCTGCAGCGGATCCAGAACTTTTACTAATGCTGTAAGCGCGGGGCGGCGTGATGTCGCCCCGCCCCTTTCCGATCGATCCAATCTATGGAGTAACCCATGTCCGAGACCATTCAGGACCTCTATACCAGCTTCTCCGAGCAGATGGAGCCCATCCAGGAGGACAGCCGCTACTTCCGCTATCTGTTTGAGATGGCGCAGGCCTCGGGCACCACGATCGAGCAGCAGCGCGAGGAGCTCGTCAAGGTGGTGGACGAGGAATGGATCAGCATGATCGAGGACTCGCTCGACGCCATCAACACCATTATCGAAAAGCCCCGCCGCTTTATCACCACCGAGGAAGAGGTGGTGCCGGTCTCGCTCGCCAAAAAGATCAGCGCCGACAGTGTTCGCCATCTGAGCCAGAACACGCAGTTTTTGGCGCCGAGCGACGATGGCGGCGTCCATCCCACGCGCATCCTCAACGTCAATACCGTCGAGACCTACGACCTGTACGAGAATCGCTTTATCTACCACCTGATTCAGCGCCTGCTGACGTTTGTGGACAAGCGTACCGACGTGATCTTTTGGTCGACGGGCAACGAGATCCGCAACCGCTTTAAGATGCACAGCAAGATCGACGACGCGTACGAAGAGATCGAGTATAACGTCGAGATGACGATCAAAAACCGCCAGAGCTTTGCCGAGAACGACGCCGACAACATGGACGTCTTTATGCGCATCGACCGTGTGCGCCGCCTGGTCATGGCGCTGCGCGGCGCGTCGTTTTGCCAGATAATGAACGGGTGCAGCGCGGTCCGCAGTCCCATTCAGCGCACCAACCTCATCATGAAAGACCCCAACTACCGCAAGTGCTACCAGCTGTGGCAGTTTATGGAGCGCTACGACAAGGTGGGCTACAACATCGACGTGCAGCAGCAGGCGCTGGCGTTCGATGACGAGTACATGGTGCAGATGTACACCAACCTCATCAACAACTACACCGTCTTTAAGAGCCTGACCGATGACGAGTGCAACCTGCAGGAGCTCGAGAGCGTGCAACACGCGCCGGTGGCGCCTAAGTTTATTAAGGAGATCAAGGAGGTGCAGGTCGATAGCCCCGACCTGCCCGATGTCGAGGTCCGCCGCGTGTTTGTGGAGGAGGTCACGCAGGCCCAGCTCGACGCCGAGCAGGCGCTGGCCGAGGCGCGCGAGCAGATCGAGGAGCTGCAGGGCCAGGTGAAATCCTGGAAGGTGCAGGCGCACGCGTTGACCGACGAGCGCGACGACCTGGCCGACGAACTGGACGAGGCCAAGACGCGCGAGCTGGCGTTGACGCAGCGCGCTCAGATGGCCGAGGCGGATGCCGAGGAACTGCGCGGCTCGCTGGAGGATGTCGAGGCGGGCAAGAAAGCTGCCGAGGCCGACGCTGTCGAGGCGCGTGAGACTGCGGCGGCGCAGCTGGCGCAGACGCGTGCCGAGGCAGATGCCGAGGTCGCGGCCGCTCGTGCCGACGCGGACGCCAAGGTTGCTGCCGCCGAGCAGGCAGCCTCCGAGCAGGTCGCGCAGGTCGAGAGTGACGCCGCTGCGGCCCTGGCTGCCAAGGTGGCCG
>NZ_QRWO01000057.1:0-3133 GCF_003459655.1 Collinsella sp. AF19-1LB | reverse complement strand
GTATGCCCATCGCTGCTCGAGGCTGGGGTAGAGGTAGTAGAAGCCGTCGAAAAGGCTCTTGACTACTTTCGATTGATGCTCAGTGCCCATTGTATTCGCTACGATTAAACTCGGCACAGGGGATACTGGTTTTCCGTGCGAAAACGCTCATGCCGCTAAATTGAGCGACCGCCTGTACTGCAGCGGGATCATCCGCCCGAGCGATCCCTCAATCCGTCGCCCGTTGCGCCAATCGGCAGAAGCCACGCGTGGACGCTAATCGCTCGAGCGAATCGTCGTCGGTTTCCGTTTAACGATTTCTTTTTCCGCTATTATCTGACCCTCGGACTTCCTCGTGATAGAAGTAGTCCACGATCACCGGATGCCCCTGGGGGACTCTGCCATAAGGCATTTCGTTGTCCACAAAGGGGCAATCGTACTTCTTGGCCATTTCCTCGGCTTTTACTTCAAGCGCTTCAAAATAGCTACGGTTGCGCTTGTTATAGATCTCATCGTAAAGCGGTACGAGATTGGGATGTTTCTCGGCGATATAATCCAGGATCGCTTTTTTGAAACCACCCCGAAGATTGAGATTTTCGAGCCAAAACAAATCGCACCGATCCTTTACTCGCTCAAAAATCATCTCAAAATCCGTGATGCCGGGAAATACCGGGGACACGAAGCAGACCGTACGGATACCTTCGTCATACACCTGCTTCATAGCAGCGATACGACGCTCGATGCTCGACGCGGAGTCCATATCGTTCTTGAAGTTCTCATCCAGCGTGTTGATCGACCATGAAACGGTCACTCGTCCAAGCCTCTTCAGCAGATCGATATCCCGTACCACAAGATTGGACTTTGTGCAGATCAGAATATCTGCATCGCTGCCAATCAGCTGCTCCAGGAGTTTCCTGGTATTCCCGAATCGCTCCTCCTGTGGATTGTAGCCATCCGTCACAGAACCGATAACCACCCGCTGTCCAGCGTATTTCTTCGGATTCTTGATTTCCGGCCAATGCTTCACATCAAGAAAGGTGCCCCATTCCTCCTTGTGTCCGGTAAAGCGCTTCATAAAGGAGGCATAGCAATACTTACAGGCATGCGTGCAGCCTACATAGGGATTGACCGAGTAGCCGCCTACCGGCAGGCTGGACTTGGTCATGATGTTCTTTGCTTCCACCTCATTGATGAGGATTCCATCGATCACTTCCGCCATGTTCTCTGCACCTCCAGCACTCTTTCGAATTCTTCCGGCAATTCCTGAATCATGTTTTCGTCCCCTATGACAGAGACGAGGTCTTCCTTCATAAACATTGGAATGCCAAGCGCGTGCGCCTGGTCCGTCAAAGACCATGCCCACTCCGGTTCCGTATGAACCTTCCTGCTCTGCGCCCCGGTCATGGTACCGACGACGATCCAGTTGATTCCGGAAAGGTCGACCGTACCGGGATCGTCGAATAGCGGCTCAAAAGTAACGAAGAAGTGATTTGCTTTGACGTTTTTCCGAAGGGCGTCGATACGCCACAGCTCCGCTTTCCTCGTCACCGTAACGCCGAACCATGCGTTTTCCAGGTCGGTATCTAAATCCAGCAAATCGGGTCTCTTGGTCAGGAACAGGAACTGATGCTGTGGATTCTCATGGATCTTTGCAAATACCTCGTCTCGCCATTCCAGCTTCCACCCGGAGAGATCGCTCATGCCGGTAAGGAGAAAGTTCTGCGGGCGTTTCTTTTCCATCATCTTGAGCTTGCTCGGGAAGAACGCAGGATCAGCGAAGTCGTCAATCATATGCCAACGTTTCACATTGTTACGGGCATAGCAATATGGACACCCCACCGTGCAGCCGATGACGATATTCATATTCTGAATCTGATTTTTGATGCAGATGCTCATAACGCCTGCCTACCTGCCTCTCCCGTAAACACACAATCAGCCTCCCCCACCTTGCGGACAAAAGCCTCGATATCTTGCTTGCAAGCAGCAGGCTCGCAATCGCTCAAATCGTATGACGTGCCGCCGTTTCGATAGACGGCCCGATGGGAAAACGATCGGCTGACAAGCCCGATGCCGAGCTTCTCGCACAGGGTCATCCGTGCTCCCTTTCAGCTATAAAAAACAGGTGTCTATAAACAGTATCCTTGTTGATTTTCGCAGGGGCAATGAACAAACGCGTGCACCTGTCGATAAACGAACAGCTACTGGACATTGTCAAACGACTCAGATTGGAGAGGCGATGGGAGAAACCAAGATCGACCGCCGGCGGCGCTACACCCTCTCGGTCATACAGGAGGCGTTCTTCGCGCTGCTGGCCGAGGTCGGCTTCGCGAAGATGACGGTGGCGGACATCTGCCGCCGCGCCGAGATCAACCGGGGAACGTTCTATCTGCATTGCGAGGATAAGTACGCGCTGCTCGATGCGCTTATCGACGAGGCATTGGCAGCGGCTCCCCCGCTTGAGGGGGTTGAATCGGCAACGCTTTGCCAGCGTCCGCCGGCAGACGACGATTATCGCCTGCTTTATTCGGACAGCGACGCATACGCTCGCGTAGCCCAGCGCGTCATAGAACGCGGAGCGGAGCAGATGGTTCCCTGGGTCATGGAGAAAACAGGGCTTTCACGCGAAGACGCCTTCCTGCTCTTCATCCACAACGTCCAGGGCAATCTGGCCGTCAACCGCCTGCTCGGCTGGAGACGAGGCCCCGAGTTCACCCATGCCCAGGAGCTGCTCAACGCCTATTCCGAAGGGGGCTTACTGGCGGTATCCGCTCTTCGCGATTCCGATAACCCATCGTGACCTGCGATTCAGGAATACCAGCCTCCGAGCCCTCTCGTTCGGAGGCTGCGGCTAAAACCTCATTGCGCGTCTACCGCTCCGCGTTACTCGCCACCTGCCCGCGCCACCGAGAGCAGGGCGCCCAAATCGGCCTGGATCGCCCCTGCCTTGCTTCCAAGCTGCAACGGAGCCGAGCCGCCCGAGATGTTTACGCTCAAAAGGTGCGCATCCGGCAGCTTCGCGGTCATGCTCCAGAACGGGAGCGTGATGATGCCGGGGGTCATCTCGCCCACGCCGAGCTCCAGCAACAGCACGCGGCGATCGCTGCGCTCGCGCACGAAGTGCTCGTATCGTCCGAGGCTCTCGCGCCAGGCCGCA
>NZ_QRWO01000056.1:0-3317 GCF_003459655.1 Collinsella sp. AF19-1LB | reverse complement strand
AAGTCCCCGCAGCACCCGGTCCCCGGGGTCGCACCCGCGTACCTTGAGAGCCGCATAGCGATAGGAGAGAGATGGAAGATCATTCTTCCAGACTCGATTCTTTTCTGCGATTTATCAGACAGAATGATAGCAATCATTCATCCGATCCAAACAAGAAGAATTCACTTATTAATGAGTGAGGAGCATCTGATCGCGAGCACAGTCAACTACTGTGCCGCGGTATGAGATACCCGAATTGCGACATACGAGCGCTATTCATGATATCGATTAATTAGACTAATTAGCGACACGTGGATATCCCGCGGGCCCGAGAGCGGTCCCGCAAGATACCACGGGCGCACGGCGGATGCCTTGGCACAGGGAGCCGATGAAGGACGCGGCAAGCTGCGATAATCCCCGGCGAGGAGCACACATCCTTCGACCCGGGGGTCTCCGAATGGGCGAACCCATCCACAGAGGTGTGGATATCCCCACCCCGAACACATAGGGGCGGGGAGGACAACCCGGGGAACTGAAACATCTAAGTACCCGGAGGAGAGGAAATCAATCTCGAGACTCCCCGAGTAGCGGCGAGCGAAAGGGGACCGATGGCCAAACCGTCGAGCGGGCATACCCGGCAGGGGTTCCGCCGACGGGGTTGCAGGGCCGCGCATCCGGGGGCTGCCGCCCCCGGGCGCAGGTCCGGCTGGGGAGCGGAACGGCATGGGAGGGCCGGCCGCAGCGGGTGACAGCCCCGTACGCGAACCCAGACCGGACGGCGCGACGCGGTCCCTGAGTAGGGCCGGGCACGTGAAACCCGGTCCGAACCTGGGTGGACCACCATCCAAGCCTGAGTACTACCCTGTGACCGATAGCGCACCAGTACCGTGAGGGAAAGGTGAAAAGCACCCCGGGAGGGGAGTGAAACAGTACCTGAAACCGTGCGCCCACGAGCAGTCGGAGCACCTATACGGTGTGACGGCGTGCCTTTTGTAGAATGAGCCAGCGAGTCGCTGGCGCGGGGCGAGGTTAACCGAAAGGGAGCCGGAGCGAAAGCGAGCCTTAACAGGGCGACTTGAGTCCCGCGCCGCGGACGCGAAGCCGGGTGAGCTATCCGTGGGCAGGCTGAAGCGGGGGTAAGACCCCGTGGAGGGCCGAACGCACGTCGGTTGAAAACGGCGGCGATGACCTGCGGATAGGGGTGAAAGGCCAATCAAACCCGGAGATATCTCGTTCTCCCCGAAATAGCTTTAGGGCTAGCGTCGCGCGTTCACCGCCGGAGGTAGAGCACCGGATGGACGAGGGGGCTTCGCCGCCTACCGAATCCAACCGAACTCCGAATGCCGGCGGCCCAGAGCGCGGCAGTCAGAGCATGTGGGCTAAGCTGTGTGCTCGAGAGGGAAACAGCCCGGACCGCCCGCTAAGGTCCCCAAGTTCCAGCCGAGTGGCAAAGGATGTGCGTCCGCCCAGACAACCAGGATGTTGGCTTAGAAGCAGCCATGCATTCAAAGAGTGCGTAACAGCTCACTGGTCGAGTGGACATGCGCCGACAATACACGGGGCTAAGCTGGACACCGAAGCGGCGGGATTTTGATTTTCAGAATCGGTAGGGGAGCTTCCCATGGGCGGGGAAGCCGCCGGGCGACCGGCGGTGGAGCGCATGGGAGTGAGAATGCTGGCATGAGTAGCGAGAGACGAGAGAGTAACTCGTCCGCCGTGAACCCGAGGTTTCCTGGGCAAGGCTAATCCTCCCAGGGTCAGTCGGGGGCTAAGGCGAGGCCGGGAGGCGTAGCCGACGCGCAGCAGGCAGACATTCCTGCACCGCGCACGCGGCGCTACGACCGACGGGGCGACGGATGGGGGTGGCTCGGCGGGGTTCTGGACGTCCCCGTGATGGAGCGCGGCCCGCGGACCAGGGAAATCCGGTCCGCACGAGGGCGAGGCTCCGGACGAAGCGATCAAGCGAAGCGAGTGAGCCCGAGGTCCCTAGAAAAACCCCTAGGCAGGCGCGTGCGCGCCCGTACCGCAAACCGACACAGGTGGGTGGGTAGAACATACCGAGGCGATCGGGTCAACCATGGTCAAGGAACTCGGCACAATGGCCCCGTAACTTCGGGAGAAGGGGTGCCCGCGCGTACGTGAACCGGCTTGCCCGGGGAGCGGAGGCGGGCCGCAGTGGAGAGGCCCAAGCGACTGTTTACCAAAAACACAGGACTCTGCAGAAGCCGCAAGGCGACGTATAGGGTCTGACGCCTGCCCGGTGCCGGAAGGTCACGCGGAGGAGTTAGCGCATCGCGCGAAGCCCCGAAGCCAAGCCCCGGTAAACGGCGGCCGTAACTATAACGGTCCTAAGGTAGCGAAATTCCTTGTCGGGTAAGTTCCGACCTGCACGAAAGGCGCAACGACTTGGGCGCTGTCTCGACCATGGACCCGGTGAAATTGCACTGGTCGTGAAGATGCGACTTACCCGCGGAAGGACGGAGAGACCCCGTGAACCTTCACTGCAGCTTGGCATTGGCCGCTGGTCCCGCGTGTAGAGGATAGGCAGGAGGCACAGATCCGGAGGCGCCAGCCCCCGGGGAGCCGCCCTTGGAATACTGCCCTCGCGCGACCGGCGTCCTAACCCGAGGCCGTCAACCGGCTCGGGGACCGTGCCAGGCGGGCAGTTTGACTGGGGCGGTCGCCTCCTAAAGGGTAACGGAGGCGCGCGAAGGTCCGCTCGGGACGGTCGGCAACCGTCCTTTTGAATGCAAGAGTACAAGCGGGCTTGACTGCGAGGCCCACAAGCCGAGCAGGTGCGAAAGCAGGCTCTAGTGATCCGGCGGCCCCGAGTGGGTGGGCCGTCGCTCAACGGATAAAAGGTACTCCGGGGATAACAGGCTGATCTTGCCCAAGAGTCCACATCGACGGCAAGGTTTGGCACCTCGATGTCGGCTCATCGCATCCTGGGGCTGGAGCAGGTCCCAAGGGTACGGCTGTTCGCCGTTTAAAGCGGTACGCGAGCTGGGTTCAGAACGTCGTGAGACAGTTCGGTCCCTATCCTCCGTGGGCGCAGGAGAATCGATGGAGGCTGCCCCCAGTACGAGAGGACCGGGGTGGACGCACCTCCGGTGAACCGGTTGTCGACCAACGGCACGGCCGGGTAGCCGCGTGCGGCGCGGATAACCGCTGAAGGCATCTAAGCGGGAAGCCGTTCCAGGGATTAGTTCTCCTTCCGGTAAGGGCCCAGGTAGACTACCTGGTCGATAGACGGCAGGTGCAAGGCTGGCGACAGCCTCAGCCGAGCCGCACTAATCGCCCGAGCTCTTCCGGAACCGCACCTCGCGGCCCGCGGGACC
>NZ_QRWO01000055.1:0-3957 GCF_003459655.1 Collinsella sp. AF19-1LB | reverse complement strand
TAATAAAGAAGGCCAAGATTCGGGACGCAGTTCAATTTAAGTCTGTCCCCAATCAACATTGTGGCGCTCTAGTTGGCTAAAGCGTACAATAGCGCCTATGCGAAAGGGGAACAGATGATCAACGAAACTATGTATGCTCGCGGTGCGGAAAGCTCCATCATCCGTGAGATCTTTAGCTATGGCCTTGAGCGCAAGGCACAGATCGGCGCGGAGAACGTATTCGATTTTTCGCTGGGTAACCCGAGCGTTCCGGCACCTGCCGCCGTGGCTGAGTCCATTAAGAAGGCCTTGGAGCTGCCGAGCGACCAGCTGCATGGATACACGCCTGCGCCGGGTCTGCCGCAATGTCGAGCAGCCGTCGCCGACTCGCTCAACCGTCGCTTTGGCACGAGCTATGAGGGCAAGGACGTCTTTATGACGGTGGGTGCCGCGGCTTCGCTCACCTGCACGCTCAATGCCGTTACGAACCCGGGCGATGAGGTTGTTGTTATCGCCCCGTACTTTCCGGAGTATCGCGTGTGGATTGAGAAGGCCGGCTGCACGTGTGTTGAGGCGCTCGCCGATGAAGATACGTTCCAGCTGAGCGTGGATAACGTGCTCAAGGCGATTACCGATAAGACCGCTGCCGTCATTATCGACTCACCCAACAACCCGACCGGTGCAGTGTATACGCGCGATACACTGACGCGACTGGCCAATGTTTTACGCGAGGTCAACGCCAAGCGCGATTCCGAGAACCCAATCACGCTCATCTCTGATGAGCCGTACCGCGAGATCGTGTACGGTGCCGGGGTGCCTTGGGTGCCCTCGATCTACGAGAACACCGTGGTGTGCTACTCGTATTCCAAGTCGCTTTCGCTGCCGGGCGAGCGCGTGGGCTGGATTTTGGTTCCCAATACCAATCCGCAGGCTGCTCGCCTGATGCCGGCCGTTGCCGGTGCCGCCCGCACGCTGGGCTTCGTGTGCACACCGGCCCTCTTCCAGCGTGTAATCATCGACTGCATTGATGAACCGAGCGATGTCGAGGCCTATGCGCGCAACCGCACCGCGCTTACCGATGCACTAGCGGAGTACGGCTACACCTATGTTGAGCCGGATGGTGCATTCTACTTGTGGGTGAAGGCGCTGGAGCCCGATGCGAATGCGTTCTGCGAGTGCGCGAAGAAGTACGAACTGCTCGCGGTGCCTTCGGATAGTTTTGGCATGCCGGGCTGGTTCCGCCTTGGCTACTGTGTGAGCTACGAGACAATCGTCAACTCGCTGCCTGCCTGGAAGCAGCTGGCCGACGAATATCGTCGAAAGTAAAGCGCTCTGCTTACAATGTTTTACGTGAAACGGGGTTTGGTTTTAAGCCAGACCCCGTTGTCTATGCCGTTGTGTGATTGGGATGAAGCAGTTTTACGACTGCCGAAAGCTATGCGTACAATGAATATACGCGACGGCCATACTGGACAAGGAGACCCGATGCCCTACCTTCTTTCTTGTGATATTCATACTCATACGATGTTCTCTGCGCATGCGTACTCAACCATCGAGGAGAACATCTATTGGGCGGCAGAGCGCGGCCTTCAGGTGCTCGGTTCCGCCGATCATTTAAGCTCGATGGTTACGCCTTGTCCCAATGACCTGCGCAGTTTCCAATTCTTTATTAACCAGGATATCTGGCCGCGCATTTGGAGCGGCGTGCTGGTGCTGCGTGGTGCCGAGGCCGATATCGTTTCGCTGGATGGAGGCCTGTTTGGCGAGGACATTCCCGTTTCGCTCGATATTGCCGGCGATTCGTACAGTCACCAGCATTCGCTGTTCGATTTGGTGACGCGTAATTTGGATTATTTGGTGGCAAGCGTGCATAACCCGCAGTTTGCCGAAGGCGCGACGCTCGCCCAGACAACCGAGATGTACATCAATGCCCTGGATCACCCCAAGGTGTTCATGCTGGGGCATACGGGGCGCTCGGGCGTGCCGTTCGATATCGATGAGGTGCTGCTGGCGGCCAAGGCCAAGCACAAGATTATCGAGATCAACAACCATAGTCTTGAACACGGTGTCGACACTGAGCATTGGGCCGTATGCCGCAAGATCGCCGAGCGCTGCGCCGAGCTGGGCGTGGGTATTGGCGTGTCGACCGATGCCCACATTGGCATGGCCATTGGCAAACTCGATCACGCGCGCAAGATGCTTGACGAGATTCACTTCCCGCTGGATTTGATCGTGACGCGCGACCGCGAGACGCTGCTGCGCGAGATGGCGGCAGCCGGCGTGTGCGACCTGCGCAAGGGGATGTAACGAGACTCATATGCCCAACGAAAGGGGGCGGTTCAAACGGGCCGCCCCCTTCTTGTCCCAAAAATCTACCGGTGTTGGTTAGCGGCGCTCGAGGACCGCGACGGTCTCGGTGTGGTCGGTATGGGGGAACATGTCGACGGGCGTGATCTTGAGCAGGCGATAGCCTCCGTCGAGAAGCTGGTGCAGGTCGCGCTCTTGGGTCACGGGGTTGCAGCTGATATAGGTGATGCGGCGCGGCTTGAGTGCGCAGGCGGCTTCGAGGAACTCGGGGGTGGAGCCGGCGCGCGGCGGGTCGATGGAAAGGACATCGATCCGCTCGTTGTTGTCGGCGGCGTCCAGGATGTAATCGGTGGCGTCGTCGGCCATAAACCAAGCGCTGCGGGTGAGGCCGTTGAGCTCGGCATTGCGACGTGCGTCGGCAATGCCCGCCGGGTTGCGCTCCACGCCGAGCAGCATAATGCCGATGCCCTTGTCCTGGACATCCTTCGCGGCGCACAGGCCGATGGTTCCGCTGCCGCAGTAAGCGTCCATAAGAATGTCACCCTGCTGCAGGTCCATGCCGTCAATGGCAAGTCGATAGAGCAGCTCGGTTTGCTGCGGATTGGTCTGATAGAACGCGGTAGGGGAGATGTCGAATTCACAACCGAGCAGCTGGTCGCGCATGCATTCGGCGCCATAGACGATACGGGTCTCCTCGCTCAAGATGGCATTTCCGGGGCGACCGTTGATGTTCTGAGCGACGGTGACGATATGCGGATCAAGCGCCGCGACGGCTTCAAAGAACTCCTGCGCATGCGGCAGGTCGCGTTGAGCGGTCACGAGGGTGACCATAATCTGGTCGGTGCGCCAGCCGCAGCGAACGACGACATAGCGAAGCAGCCCCAGATGCTTGTCTTCGTTAAAGGCGGGAATATGCAGACGTTCGGCCTCGCGAGCGATGCCGTTGAGAATCTGACGAGCGCCCGGCGCCTCGACAGGGCATTCAGGAACAGCAACGATTCTGTGTGTCCCACGTTCAAAAAAGCCGCAGCGGACAGCGCCCCCTTTGCCGGGAGCAAACGGAGTGGCAGCCTTATGACGAAAACCACGCGGCGCAGGATATTTGCCCGGGTCTCCCAGGGTGACTCCCATACCGCGAATGGGGTCGACGCTAATGCCCTCGCGCTCGCAGAGCTCAGCAAACAGCTCCTCCATAGCAGCCTGTTTGGCCGCCAACTGCTTCTTATAAGGACGATTGAGCGCCGTGCACCCACCGCAAGCTTTCATGATCGAACAGGGAGACTTGGAGTCCACAACCTTACGCGCAGACGAAACCGGATCTTTATGCGAGCGCTTGGAGCGAGTCTGAGATGCCTTATCCTCGCTCCGACGAGAACTGGGGCGCTTGGCCTTAGCCTTGCCCTTGGCCGACTTACCCTTCGCATCCTGAGACGACTTGGATTTCGTAGAAGATTTTTTCTCCTCCGACCCCTCAGCCGCCTCGATCAAAGCACGACGAGCCTTACGCTCCGCACGAGATTCTGCCATCAATAACTCCACTAATTCATGAATTAAAAGCTGCAAGCATTGTACCGTGCCAAGCTAGTGGACGATATGCAAGCGGCCATTTCATGTCAGCGATAAGTCCAACGACGTTTGCCCGGCGCGGGCGGGGAGCGGCGCGGAATTAAG
>NZ_QRWO01000054.1:0-4032 GCF_003459655.1 Collinsella sp. AF19-1LB | reverse complement strand
AAGGATGCGAATATCTCTACAAACCGTGATTTGACGCTCTCCTTGAGAGCGGCGATTTGCTGTCGTTTGCTATTGATTTCATCTGTTAAGCGATTGAAATCGTCGATGAGGGCTCTCTGCTCGGAGAGCGTCGGGACTGGGATGGGGTATTTGAGCAGCTCATCCTTGTCTCCGCGAGGCCTGCCGGTTCCCGTGAAGGTGGACATATCGTAGTCGAAGAAGTCCTTCTGCCACAGGAGCAGATGGAGAAACTCGGGCAATAGGCTGTCGGTATTTATGCTTCGGAATACCAAAACATCCTTGGAGCACGCCCCATCGCGGTCTGCGAGCCAAATCTTCTGCAGATAGGGGCGAATATTGGAGACGAGCGTGTCTCCCTTCTTGTATGCGGTGCCATCACTTGCCGGAAGCTCTCCGCCATAGGCGGTTATGCCGCCACGGTCCTTGACCATGTTCTCCGTTGTTACGTAAGTGTCGGTGATGATGGAACTCTGGGCCACGCTGTTGGTAATGTAGGATGTGATGTCTCCAAGCGTCTTGACTACGGTGCCCTGGGCGAACGAGCGGGGCTTGTAGAAAGAGCGGGGAATCGTAAGAGTCTCGTCGAACTTCTCGGCATCAAAGTCGATGAAATCGGCGGTCTTGGCATAGTAGTAGTACTGGGCAAGGTCGCCGGGCTCAACCTGCTCGCCGGAGAACCATGCTCTGATGATGCCGCTTAGCGAGTTCGTGTCGTCCGATTCGTCGTCCGAATAGAGCACACCCTCACCATCGATGGGCTGTATCCCCTCGTTGCCTTTGCGATTGCTCCATTTGTAGCCAAGGAAAGAGGCGATTTCCTTGGTCGTGTTAGGTGAGTTGATGATGAGCGTCTGTTCGCCGCAGACGAGACCCCAAACGCGCAGGCGTTTGCGCTCTTCCTTGTGCGCATGGCGATAGAACAGCTCGCTCTCTGCTTTGAGCCGTGAGTTCTTGTCGGCCGCCTTCCAAGTCTTGCTCTTCCGAAGGGCCTTGAGCTCCTTCGATGATTCGAAAAGATGGCAATAAACGCTGAAGTGGCGAGTGTTTGCCCATTCGTTCCAATTAGCCTCTCCTGCGAGAAAAGCCCGGTAAGTATCTCCGTCTACATTAATTGTGCCGAGATAAGCGTTGAAAGCGCTTTCGTCTCTCCAGCCAGTGAGCTTCCTGCGCTCAAAAACAGCGTCAACGAAATCAAGTGCGTTCGCATTGCGGGGCGGGATCTCGTCAAAGCGACGTAGGAACATAATTGCGACGTTTGTTCCTGTGGCCGCGAATGTGCCTGATCCAAACCTGGCGATGGAGACGATCTCGAAGGAGCTCAAAAGCACATCGCGTGCGGCCATGAAACTCGAGCTCGTGCTCTTGTCGAGGATCGAGGTGGGGAGGACGATGGCGGCGTAGCCTCCGGGCCGAACAAGCTGTGCCGCACGCTCGACAAAGAGGGTCTCGATTTCCGAGCCGCTATCGCTGATGGTTTCCAGCACTTTGAGTTCGTTGTTGTGAAGCTTGAGATGCGGTTTGAAGGCCGCTACAGAGTACGGGGGATTGGCGACAAGAATGTCGAAGCGTCCCCTGTCGGTTCGGCTGTCGATTCCCTTGTCGGGATAATTTTCAAGTCCGTCGCCGAAGACCACGTTGCTCTGTCCTGCGCCATGCATGTAGAACGAGACCTTGGAAACGCGAGCGAGTCGATAGTCCTTCTCGATGCCGACGAGATTGTCTCTGACCCAGTCGGCGTCTCCGAGGTCATCCTCTATGGTCGGATCATATTGGCATGCGGCGTCGGAGATTTCTTCGAATCCTTCTGTGAGAAAGTGCCCCGCGCCACAGGCGTAATCGATAACGCGTGGATAGTGTACGGCACCAGCCTCGTCCTGCACGATGCTGTCGAGTGGGAGTGACTTCCAAATAAAACGGGTGATGGGCACAGGTGTGAAGAATTGGCCCTCGTTTTGCTTAAAGCCCTGATTAAGGAGCTGTTCGAAGAGGTCGCCCAAGAATTGAATGTCTTGAGTTCCTACGATGCGATACGGCTGTAGAAGTTGCACCGTCTCTACGAGTACCTTGCCGTTCTGAAGAAAGAGTTCCTCGTTGTGGACGTCTTTGAACGCAAAGTCATTGTTGGTATAGAACTTGAGCTTGCGCAGCGTGCCGTTCAGCTCCTCGATGAGCTTCTTGCGGTGCTGGCCCGTATAGTTGCTTATGAGGTTTTCGGCGTAGTTGTTGGGAACGTACAGGACCTCTTCCCGCATGAGCTTTCTCATGCCGTCTGAGTGGAGTCTCTGGAGTCTGTCCTGGAGCGTTTCGTAGGTGTCGCGTCCTTGGCGGTATTGGAACTCAATCTCCTGGGTTGGCATTTTCGAGAGCTCGTCTTGGAGCTTCGCGATAAAGAGCGCAATAAGGCGATTGAAGGCGTTCTCTTTATCGGAGACGTTGTTGTGGCGGAGGATTTCCTCGAAGCGGTTGACGATGCTGTCTTCGGCCCTGAAGTCGACAAGGTCCTTCTTGAGAAGGGGAGGAACCATCGGGTGGTATGCCGTCGACCTATCGCCAAAGAGGATGTTTCCCTCGACTTGTTGGTTGTACGTTTCCGTCCAAACTTGATGGAGCTGTTCCACTGTATGGGCGTCGCGGTAGAGCGCAATGGTGTCATCGCGTTTGGCGAGCGCGATGAAGTTCTCGTCATCGCTGCAGTTAATTGAAACCTGGTCTGGCACAATTTCGTTGTTGATGAAATCGCATGCAAAGAGTACCAACCAGCGAGTCGCGCGCTCTTGTTGCCAATAGGAGAGGAGTTGCCCTCCGTCTGACTGCATGTTCTTGAATTCGTTTTTGAACTCGGTTCCAGGGGTCTTGCATTCGACGATTGCGAGTGTGTCGCCCCTCTCGTCATTAATGCAGATATCAGCGCGGCCGCTCTTTTGTTCGTGCCCAAGGGCCCATTCGCGCTCCAGCTCGAGTGATTCGGGGCGATATCCTTTGTCGAGGAGCATGGTTACGCAGGCGAGTACGACGAAGTTCTCGTTATCGGAGAAGTTACAAGTTGTGTCTTTGTTGACCTTGAACCCCAGGTCTTTCGGGTAGCCGATGCGTTTCTTGGAAAAATCGACCGTGATTTGTGCGCTGGTCTCTTCCCAGGATTTCTGATAAACGGTGCCGTCGCCCGACGGCTCGTAGCACAGAGCCCTAAGTGCGTCGCGAAGATTGTCCAGCGTAATCATCTAATGTCTCCGTAGCTGCGAGGTGAAAACACAATTCGCTAATATTATCGCAGAGGGCACCGTAAGAACGTAGTGTGATTGGCGGTGCTGCTGCTTGCCAGGGCATTTGATTGGATGATGACGCGCACGGGGCGGGATTCGCCAGTCCGCTAAGCCACGCTGGCAACGGTAGCGTACCAGGTGGTTGCTTGCAGAGATCCTCACGCGCGCCGTGCTTGAACCACTGGAGGTGCGTGTTTCTCGTCGTGCGTCCATCGGTGACCGATCCGCCTTTTACTAAACAAGTTTATCGAGCGCGCGAAGTGATTGGGCCAATGGCGAAGCTCCAACTTATTCGCCAACTCATGGGCAAGCCACCCGAGACTACTCATTTCTCCTACTAGCAATGAAGGCCTGCGACCTGCAGTTTTGCAAACTGCTTGAAAGCCACCCGATGAGATACCCCCGATTTCCACTTGGAATCAGGGGTATTTTTATTTAAGCGTCCACGCATGAAACACGGCGCGATGAACTGCGCTGCTCGTCGCCCGTTCGCGCCGCCGAGAGCAGCATGCTCAAATCGGCCAGAATCGCCTCCGCCCTGCTCCCGAGCTGCAGCGGCGCCGAGTCGCCCGAGATGTTTACGCTCAAAAGGTGCGCATCCGGCAGCTTCGCGGTCATGCTCCAGAACGGGAGCGTGATGATGCCGGGGGTCATCTCGCCTACGCCGAGCTCCAGCAACAGCACGCGGCCACTGCTGCGCTCGCACACAAAGCGCTCGTATCGTCCGAGGCTCTCGCGCCAGGCCGCA
>NZ_QRWO01000053.1:0-4111 GCF_003459655.1 Collinsella sp. AF19-1LB | reverse complement strand
GGCTCTGTTAGACCATAATTGACATATAGGTGATGCCACCGTGGTATAATTGAATTGTTAACCACGGCATTGGAGCAGGTATGAACGCCGAGGATCTGGTCGTCACCCTCAAGAAGAACATGGCGAAGCTAAGCAAGTCCGAGCGCCGCCGCGCAATCGAGTCGGTACGCGACGTCATCCGCGCCGCCATGTTCGACGATGCAGCGGGAACTAGCTACGAAATCCAGCGTTGCCCACGTTGCGGTTCGGTCGCTATCGTTAAAAAGGGCAAGTCCAGGAACGGTGAGCAGCGCTACCTCTGCCGCGACTGCGGCAGGACATTTTCAGACTCCACCGACCGGATCCTCGGCACGAGCAAGCTGCCCCGCGAGACCTGGATGGCCTATGCCGAGTGCTTCGTTCTCATGCTCCCTCTCCGCGAGTGCGCCGATCGCTGCGGTGTCTGCCTCAAGACCGCCTACACCATGCGCCACAGGCTCATCGAGTGCCTGAAGGAATATTCGCCCACGTTCCATGTGGGGCAGGGGCAGGCCTGCGAACTCGACGAAACATACTTCCCCGAGTCCTTCAAGGGCAACCATTCAAAGGGCTCCTTCACTCTGCCGAGAAAGGCTCGCCACCGCGGCAAGCAGGTCCATAAGCGCGGCCTCTCCCGCGAGCAAATCTGCGTCATGACGGGCATCAGTGACACGAACGCCACCTTCTTCGAGGTCTCGGGGCGCGGCGTGGTCTCGCGCAAGCGTGCGGCGGAGGCCCTTCGCCACCGTATCGGCGCAGGTGCGGTCGTCGCCACGGACAAAGCGACCGCATACATCGATGTGCTGTGCGACCTGAAGGTCGCCTCGCATGAGTCCTATGATTCCAAGGACCGCTCGGAGGGCACCATCAACCGCATCAACACCGTCCATTCGCTCCTCGACTCGTTCATGGCGCGCTTCAAGGGGGTATCCACCAAGCATCTCGGCACCTACCTCGACTGGTTCCGCTGGTGCCGTACCTTCATGGCGACCGACTCCCGCACAGCTGAGTCCACAGTCGCACGTCAGCTCGCCAACGGCATCTGCGCCACCCGCATCCGCGACATGTTCAACGTCCTGCCGCCCTATATGGACTACTGGGTCTCGAGGGCGGCATAGTCCGTTAAAATGGTGGCACCGTGGTATACACGAGAGATAGGAGCCGCCATGCCGTCGAACATACCAGCAACCACTATCAGGATCGAGCCGGAGGTAAAGAGGGAAGCGACCGCCATCCTCGACGAACTCGGTCTCTCCATGTCCACAGCGATGAATATGTTCCTCCGCGCGGTGATCCGCGAGGGCGGCATGCCGTTCGAGATGAAGGTAAATAAACCCAATGAATAATAAGGCGAAAAAGGCAATCTGTAGAAAAGAAGATTTGGGAAATGAAGCATCTGTTGAGCAGTTTTTTGTAGATAGGCTTCTGAAGCGCTTGGGCTGGTCAGACAGTCAAATTAAAACAAAGGAGAGCATTTCGGAGCTCAGCATAAACTTGGGCCGAAAAAAGATCCCTTATAAACCCGATTACGCTCTTTCGTATAGAAGAAAGGTGCGTTTTGTCATTGATGCCAAATCAACAAAGGAAAACCTAGATGATTGGGTCGGACAGTGCTCTAGCTATTGTCTTCTAATCAACCAGGGCTATAAAGACAATCCAGTCCAGTACTTCGTTATAACGAACGGTTTGAAAACCATGCTGTACAGATGGGATAGTCGAAATCCTGTTCTCACATTATCTCTATCTGATATGAATAAAGGGTCCAAAGCCTTCGACACCTTTGCAGAATACCTGTCACCGCAGTCTTTTAACGCGACTCATCCTGCTGGGCTCTCAAGCGAAACAAAAGAAGAGCGCATCGTACTGAAACAAATCGGACCTTCTGCGGTAAATAAACTATTCGGAAGTGCGCATTCCTATATCTATAAGCATGAACATCTCAGTTATGGGGCCGCTTTCACTGAATTTGTGAAGGTGATTTTCCTAAAAATGACCTCCGATAAAGAAGCGCATGAATGTAGCGAAGGATACGAAACGGATGAAGGCTATTCTGTACCTGTTTCACGAGCTAAATTTTCATCACAATGGATAAAAAAGGCCGAGGAAACGACTCCGAATCCCGTCAACACGATCCTCTTCGCTAAACTGGTAAAGAACTTCGAGGATCTGATCGCTCAAAAAAAGAAGAAGCGCATTTTTGAACCTAACGAGAAGATACGGTTGTCCGCCGGAACAATCAAAGAACTTGTTAAGCGATTTGAAGAAGTCGATCTCCATCTCATCGAAGACGACCTCAATGGTCGCATGTTCGAAACGTTTCTGAACGCAACTTTAAGAGGCAAATCACTTGGGCAGTATTTTACGCCGAGAAGTATTGTTGATATCGCTGTTGGCCTATCAGATCTGCATGTCGGTAGAAACATCTCTGATTGCTCGCAAATTATAGATGCATGTTGCGGCTCCGGCGGGTTCCTTATTGGAGCTCTAAATGGCATGTGGGAAAAAGTTGATTCCAATGCTTCTCTTTCTATGAAAGAGAAGCAGGAAATCAAGAAAAACATTGCTGAAAATTGCATATGGGGCATCGATGCAGCTAGGGATCCAGCTTTAGCACGCATTGCTCGTATGAATATGTTCCTTCATGGAGACGGCGGGAGCAAAATCTTCCAGTTAGATTCCCTAGATAAGAATATCACCGTAGAAGAAGACGCGGATTCGCTCGAACTTAGAAGCGAGAAAAAGGAGTTTCGAGATGCAATTTCCGGGCGTAACGGCTATTTCGATTTGGCGCTAACCAATCCACCGTTTGCTGCGGAGTATAAATGCTCCGAACCGTCTGATTTAGCCCTTCTCAAAGATTACTCCATCGCTCATCGTCCAGATGGGAATGGAATCTCGAGCTTGCGTGGGACCGTACGTTCAAGCGTTCTATTTATTGAGCGTTACTACGACATTCTAAAACCTGGCGGTTCTTTAATAACCGTGCTAGATGATGGAATACTTGGAGGTGAAGACACTTCTTACGTTAGGGATTGGATTAGAAGTCATTTCATTGTCAAGGCGGTTATATCGCTTCCCGGTGACGCATTCCAGCGCTCTCAGGCAAGGGTCAAGACGTCGCTGCTCTTCTTGCAGAAGAAGATCGATGCCGCCCAAGAACA
Source organism: Collinsella sp. AF19-1LB (assembly GCF_003459655.1). Classification (NCBI taxonomy): domain Bacteria; kingdom Bacillati; phylum Actinomycetota; class Coriobacteriia; order Coriobacteriales; family Coriobacteriaceae; genus Collinsella; species Collinsella sp. AF19-1LB. The sequence continues at coordinate 932 of NZ_QRWO01000053.1, read as the reverse complement.
GCCTCGAATCTATATGCGGTATTGTTCGTATGTGGGGCTAGATAGTCCCAACAGGGAGCGAGTTCTTCCGTCTGATGCAATTACAGCGCAAAAGGCGAAAGAGGAAATCACCGATATCGTTGATGGATATAAAGCATTTTTAGACGGCGATTCTGAAATTGCTCGACTTTATTCAGTTGATCCAAAACGTATAGAAAACCGAATGGATGTGAAAGCGACTCTTCTCGTTGCAGGCAGAAACGTCGAAAAATGGAACGAACGGGGTTTTAAGGTTCGCGCCGCCAAAGACATCGCTGAACCCATCTGGGCTTCCGGTGCCGCCTGTGAGGACCGAGCGGGTGACCTCTTTTGTACCAGAGGGGATAACAAGAGAAAGAAAGTTACCTTTGCAGTGGTTAAGTATGACGGAACGATTGCTGCGGGTGATGAATCTTACGCTGAGGATGTTAGTTATGAGTCGCTTTTTAAGTTAAAAAAGGACGACGTCGTTCTAAGTAACATCAACGCTGTTAATGGCGCTGTTGCCGTTGTTGATTCGAAAACAGCCGGTTTATACGTATCTTCTGAATATACCGTTATTCAGCCAAAAGACCCGTTGACTGTTTATACGCTATGGTCGCTAATCAGATCTGATACCGCCCGCTCAGATTTGATATTGCTTTCTACAGGTATTGGAAGGACGCGAATTTCTTGGGACGTTCTTAGCGAGCTAAAACTTCCGGTTCCCAATCTAAAAGCGATTCAGGTTATTCAAGAAAGAATGGAAGAACTAGCGGAAACCCGAAAGAAGGAGGCAGCGCTTCTTGAAGAGGTTAGCCAACTGGTTAACATTGATATCTGTAATTCAGACGAGCGTGCTTTGTCGGTTTTGACCGCGTTCAAACCACCGAAATAGACTAATGCCCGGGAGCAATTCGAATTGCTCCCGGGCA
>NZ_QRWO01000052.1:0-4692 GCF_003459655.1 Collinsella sp. AF19-1LB | reverse complement strand
TGCTCGCGCGGAGATGCAGCAGCGCCTGGACGCGCTGGCGCAAGAGCTGGAGCGGGCCGAGCGCAACCGTGAGCGTGCCGAGCGCCGCGCCGAGGGCAACAGCCTGTCGCGCTATCTGCTGGCCCGCTTGCGCGGCGAGGCTGGCGAGGGCGTGGCCACCGCGCCTGACGAGGATGGCGCTTCTGCGGCGGATGCCACCGAGGCCGAGGTCGCTGCCGACCCCGAGACTTCCGCAAAGGACGACGACAAGTGATGAAGCACGTGCTCCGCGTGATCAACGTGTTAGCGACCGTGGTGATCCTCGTCGCCTTTGTGGTGCTGCTGCGCACGGTGTTCACGCCCGCCGGCGAGATCCCCACCATCATGGGCTACGGCTTTATGCGTACGCTGACCGGCTCGATGGAGCCGGCGATTCCCGTGCACTCGTTTATCGTCGTCGATACCGACAACAGCCAGGCCTACCAGGTGGGCGATATCATCACCTTCCATTCGTCCGATGACGTGCTGGAGGGTTCGCTCAACACGCACCGCATCGTATCCGTGGAGGCCGCGTCCGACGGTTCGCCGGTCTACCACACCAAGGGTGACGCCAATCCGGTCGAGGACGCCGCACCCGTGCCCGCCGCCGATGTTGTGGGCCGCGTGGTCTTTGTCTCGGCAGGCCTGGGCGTTGTGGTGTCGCTGCTCACCAATCCGCTGCTGTTCTTTCCGCTTATCGTGGTGCCGCTGATCGTGCTGCTGCTGCTCGAGATTCGCCATATGGTCAAGACAACGCAAGAGGTGGCACGCGCCGAGGACGAGGCCGCCCTGCGCGCAGCCGTGGAGCAGATTCGCGAAAAACGTCGCCGCGAGCAGGAAGGCCGGGACAGTGTCAAGGACCCAGGCGATGACGATCGTGCCCAGGGGCGTGCGGAAGCCGACCCCGACGCCCTCGACGATTCCAACCACTCGGCATAGCTCATCCGCACCTTTCGTCCCTACAATAGGGACGCTCGTAGATGTTCCGATTCGCCCGCTTTTCCATACCAATATTCGTGCTACAGTTTGAGCGCTTTGTTGCCAATTGATTTCGGGGGAGTGGGATGGAACAGGAGCGCTCGGCGCAGCGTGCACGTGAAAGGGCTTCGGTACCGATGACGGCGGCGTCCGATTTTATCGTGCCCGAGGGCACCGACGAGCTCAGCCGTAGCACCCGCCGCGCCTGGCGCGAGCGCCTTAACGATGCGTCGTCGCGCAAGATGATCACGGGCGTCTTGGCTACGCTGGTGGGCGGTTCGTTTTGGGGCTTCTCGGGCACCAGCGCGAGCTTTCTGTTCGATACCTTCCACGTCGACACCTTGTGGCTTATGAGCGTGCGTCAGATTCTCGCCGGTCTACTCTTTATGGCCGTGGTTGTAACGCGCGACCGCGAGCGCCTGATTAAGCTCTGGACCACACCCGCCGACCGCAAACAGCTGCTGCTCTTTACCGCCTTTGGCCTGCTGTTCAACCAGTTTTGCTATCTTTCGGCCGTGCGCCTGACGAACGCCGGGACCGCGACGGTGCTCCAGTGCCTGCAGCTCGTTATCATCATGGGCTACACCTGCGTGATCGATCGCCGCATGCCGCGTACTCGCGAAGTCATCGGCATTGGCCTGGCTCTGGGTGGAACCTTTTTAATCGCCACCGGCGGCGACCCCACCAGCCTGAATATCTCGCCGCTTGGCCTGGCAGCAGGTCTTATGTGTGCGGTCAGCGCCGCGTGTATGGCGGTGATTCCCGCCAAGATTCTGCCCGAATACGGCAGCCCCATCGTCACGGGCTCGGCAATGCTCACGGCGGGCGTGGTCTCGTGCGTCTTCGTGCAGCCTTGGGCGCATATGCCGGCGCTCGATGCCGCCGGTATCGAGGCACTCGCGGTGTTCGTGGTTATCGGCTCGTTTTTTGCTTACATGCTCTATATGCAGGGCGTTAAGGACATCGGCTCGGTGCGTGCGAGCCTCATCGGAACTGTGGAGCCGGTTTCGGCGACCATCACCAGCGCCGTGATGCTGGGCACAGTGTTTTTGCCGACCGACCTTATCGGCTTTGCCATGATCATCGTGATGATGTTTCTCACGGTGTAGCTGGTGCCGCCGCCAAGACAGAAAAGGTGTTGTGCCGCATTTTCGCCAATTGATGTCCGTGTCTGGAGTTTAGCTGTCGATGCTCAAAATGCCATAAACTAGTAACGTTATGGACTTTTTCATTGCGACTCAATTGCGAGGATTTCTTTATGGCTGGTAATCACTTTAAGGGCAGCGATAGCGGCCGTCCTGCAGTTCCGCCGCGTCCGAACGGGGCTGGTAAGGCCGGCACGCCGGGCGGCGCTGGACAGGGCGGTTCCGGTAAGCGCGTGTCCCCGGGCGAGACGGCGATGTTTACCGCTCTGTACGAGCAGTCTCAAAAGGCAAAAAAGACCGGCCGTGCAAGAGGGAATGTCTTTGCGGGCGGTGCAACCTCCGCGTCGCGGCCGAGTGGGGCTCCTTCGGTACCCGCGAACAACGCAGGTGCTACCAACGCCGCGAATGCCGCCGGCAACGTTAATGCCGGCAAGGCCGCCAACAATACTCCCTCTGCCGGTGGCGCGGGGCTTACGGGTAACCTTGGCACGATTTACACCGGCGCCTCCGAGACTGGCACGTTCGCCCGCCTGGATGATAGCGGTGCCGAGTTTGCGGGCTCGGGTTCCAAGGAAGATTATTACGATTTTGGCTTGAACTATGGTAGCGACGCTTCGTCGAGTTCGACCTCTGACGGTCTGGTCCGTCATCGCCATCGCAAGGGCGAACGCAAAAAGCGTCACACCGGCGCCATTATTGCCGCTGTAGTCGCGGTGCTTCTCGTTGCGCTTGGCGCAAGCGGCTTTATGCTGCTTAACTCGGCAAAGACCGTAAAGAGTGAAGCGAAGGAGGCCGTCGAGATTGTCGGTGGCCTTAAGGACAAGGTCACGTCGGGCGATTTTTCGACGCTGCCTGACGACGCGAAGAAGATTGATGAGCTTTGCGACAGCATGAAGGTGGAGACCTCGAGCCCGCTGTGGACGGCGGCTTCGTTTATCCCGGTGTATGGCAGCGACATCAATGCGGCCCGCACCATGATCGACGCCCTGTCCGATGTCTCGAGCAATGCGCTGGTTCCCATGGCCGATAACCTTTCGCAGGCCACGCCCGGCAAGCTGTTTCAGGACGGCATGATTAACGTGTCCGCGCTGCAGGCGGTCGCCGATTCGCTTTCCAGCAGCTCGAAGGTGTTCAAGAGCGCCAACGAGAAGATCCAGGGCATTGGCGATACTCATATTTCCCAGGTGACCGAGCTGGTCGATAAGGCCAAGGACGGCTTTGCCACCCTCAACGGCGCGGTTGACGCGGCGGAGAAAGTCGCCCCCGTCCTTCCCCAGATGCTCGGCGCCAACGGCCAGACGCGCAACTACCTTATGTACGCCATGAACAACGTCGAGATTCGTGCCTGCGGCGGCTTTGGCGGTTCGCAGGGCCTGATTTCGGTCACCGACGGCCAGATGTCGATTGGCGAGTTTGTTCCATGTATTGCGCTTGGCAAAGAGGAGGCGGTTGAGAGCGTCGACGAAGAGGACGAGGCACTGTTTGGCGACCACAGTAACCTGTACAACTCTGGTAACGCGTATTCGCCCGATTGGCCCCGCAACTCGCAGCGTGTCGCCGCGCTGTGGAAGTCCCAGTATGGGCAGGACGTTGACGGCGTCGTGGGTATCGACCCGGTGTTCCTGCAGTATCTGCTGGGCCTCGTCGGTAATGTCTCGCTGCCCGACGGAACGGTTGTCGACGGCACCAACGCCGCAAAGGTCCTCATGCACGATGTGTACTGGAACTATCCGGTCGAGGAGTCTGACGGCATCTTTGCATCCGTCGCCAGCGCTGCCTTCGACAAGATCCTTGGCGGTATCGGCGATGTCGATGTTACGAAGCTTGTCAGCGCCGTTGAGCGCGGTGCTGAAGAGGGCCGCCTGATCGCGTGGATGAAAAACGATGACGAGCAGAACGCTATCAAGCAGATGAACATCGACGCCTCGCTGCCCGATCCGGATGACCCGAGTGAAGATCCCGTTGCTGGTGTCTACTTTAACAACCTGAGCTTCTCCAAGCTCGACTGGTACCTGAATGCCGATACGCAGATTGGCCAGGGCGTCAAGAACGGTGACGGCACGTGCTCGTATCGCATCACCGTTACCCTGACGAACATCATGACGCAGGAGGAGGCAGGCAAGCTGCCCGACTACGTCGCGGCGAGCGCACCCGATGCAGCGCGCGACGACGAGCGTCTGAATGTCTCGTTGTTTGCACCGACGGGCGGCAACATTACTGATCTGACCGTCGAGGGCACCCAGTTTGGTCTTGGCGCCGCTACGTGGCATGGAATCCCCTTCTATTCGGGCACCGTTGACCTGCATGCTGGCGAGACGACGACGATCACATATACGCTGACCACGTCGGCCGAGGCGGGGGACAAGCCGCTTACGCTGCGTCAGACTCCTACATGCCAGGCGGCTCGCGACAGCGCGTCGGCGTAGGATTTTTCTGGTAGCGCAGATAATCGAGTACCATTTTGGGGCGGACAGGCAATCTGTTCGCCCCTATTTTGTAAGGAGAGCGCATGAAGTAGGTAGCGCGCAGAGATGTGGTGTAAGAGGCGGGG
>NZ_QRWO01000051.1:0-5326 GCF_003459655.1 Collinsella sp. AF19-1LB | reverse complement strand
CACCGCCGCGCTCCTCGGCAGCCACCTCGCGGGCCACGCTCTCAACAGCCTCGTCTACGCGAGCCTGAACGCCCTCGCGCACGCGGGCCTTGCCGCCGCGCTTGGGACGGCTCGGACGCTCGCCGTCGCCGCGACGCTCATCGCGACCGCGGTTGGAACGACCGGCCACATCACCGTAATCGTCGCCGTTGCGCTTGCCGTCGCGACGTGCCTGCTCAAGCTTCTTCTTGCTCTTGGACTTGCCGCGCTTGGTCTTCTTCTTCACCTTAAAGGCTGCAGGGTCGCGCTCGGGATCAACCGCGGGCGGATTGGGGCCCACGTGCAGGTCGCCGGCCTCGTAGATGTCGGCGGTCTTGTCCATGAGCTTCTCGATCTCGTAGAACTCATCGACGTCCTGCTCGGTCACAAACGTGATGGCCCAGCCCAGCTCGCCGGCGCGGCCCGTGCGGCCAATGCGGTGGATGTAGTCGGTCGGCTCTGCCGGCACGTCAAAGTTCACGACGTAGCGCACATCGCTGATGTCGATGCCGCGAGCGAGGACGTCGGTCGCCACCAGCACGTCGACGGTGCCGTCGCGGAAAGCCGAGAGCGCGCGCTCGCGCTGGGCCTGGCTGCGGTTGCCGTGGATTGCGGCGGCCTTGATGCCCTTACGCTCCAGACGACGGCAGCAGCTGTCGGCGCGGTGCTTGGTGCGCATAAAGACGATAGTGCGCTCCGGGCCCTCCTTTTTGAGGAACTCGGGCAGCAGGTTGTTCTTGGCCTCGATGGACACCGGGAACACAAACTGGTCGACGGTGTCGGCGGTCGACGTGGCAGGCGCGATCTCCACGCGGGCCGGATCGCTCACCAGGTCGGTGATCTCGCCCACGGCCTCCTCGTCGAGCGTGGCCGAGAACAGCAGCGTCTGGCGCTCGGCCGGCGTCTCGCGCACGATGCGGCGGACGGCGGGCAAAAAGCCCATGTCGAGCATGCGGTCGGCCTCGTCCAGCACCAGCACCTTGACCTCGTCCAGGTGGCAAGCGCCCTGCTCGATCAGATCGACCAGACGGCCCGGCGTGGCGACCAGAATGTCGCAGCCGTACTTGAGCGCCGCGGTCTGCGGCTTGTAGCTCACGCCGCCCACGACGGTCACGGCAACATGGCCGGTGACGTCGGCAATCTTGCTGGCGACCTCGTCGATCTGCTGTGCGAGCTCGCGCGTGGGGGTAATGACGAGCATCACGGGGCCGCGGCCGTTGCCCTCGGGCTTCTTGGCGCCGCGACGGCGGTTGCGGCCGCCGCGCTCGCGCACGGGCTTGGGCGGAGCAATGTGCTCCAGATTGTTCATGGTCGGCAGCAAGAAGGCGGCCGTCTTGCCGGTGCCGGTCTGAGCGGCGGCAAGCAGGTCGCGGCCCTCGAGCACCACGGGGATCGAGCCGGCCTGCACGGGCGTGGGCGCCGTGTAGCCCAGGTTCTCGATGGCACGAAGCATCTCGTCCGAAAGTCCCAGCTCGTCAAAGGCGGGCAGGTTCTCGGTCGCGGACTCGACGGCCTGGGCAGCATTGGCCTCGTCGGCAGCATCGAAGGCAGCCTGGGTCATGGCCTCGCGGGTCTCGTCCAGAATCTCGGCGTCCGTGACGTCAGATACAGAATTACGCATATGTTGTTGTTCCTTATCTGCACGCGTTATGGGCACGGCATGCAGCCGCGCGGGGCGTGCTTGGTAGTGCGCTAATACATACAAAACAGGTGCGCACAGAGAGGACGTTGCTCAGCACGCTGGCGATCGCTTTGGCAGCCCTATCACGCGCCGTCCAGACGCAGCGGCCCTAAGCGATGGAGCAGATTCGCCGCCGGTTAGTATACCCGCGCTTCGCATGCCCCCACGTAAACCACAGATGACGGGGCGGGTCTGGGCCGATTGTCTCAATCTGTAACAGTTACGAGACAAAACCGGGTCTACACGTTACAGATTGAGACGAACTCAAACATCGCAAAACATAATCTCGATCTGTAACAGTTAGAGGTCATTTTCCCCGCTAGATGTTACAGATCGAGATGTTTGACATGAGCTGCCAACGATTGAGCAGCCACCCGCATCTGTAGCGAAATGTCATACATTCTCATCTCCACTGGACACCCCCAGGGGGTATGGGTGTATAGTATCGGCAGGTTAACAATTCAAACACTACGCCACAGAAAGGAGAAGCCATGGCTCAAGATAAGTTCGATGTGGGCGGCATGACATGCGCCGCCTGTCAGGCGCACGTGGACCGTGCCGTGAGCAAGCTCGACGGCGTCCAAAGCGTCGCGGTCAACCTACTCGCCGGTTCCATGATGGTCGACTACGACCCCGCGCAGGTCTCCCCCGACGATATCTGCACCGCTGTCGACCGCGCAGGCTACTCGGCCTCGCCCGTCGATGCGGGCACCGGTGCCGCCGGCTCAAACGGCAGCACGCAAGCCAGATCCGGCGCCACCCATATGGAATCGCCCACCAAAAAGCTAGAGGCCACTGCCTCCGCCATGCGCACCCGTCTCATCATCTCAATCATCTTTCTCATTCCGCTGTTCTACATAGGCATGGGACACATGCTCGGCTGGCCGCTGCCCAGCATCTTCACCGACCACATCCACAGCATGACGCTCGCCCTCACCGAGCTTGTCCTGCTCATCCCCATCGTCTACGTCAACGACGCATACTTTATCAACGGCTTCAAATCACTCGTGCACGGCGCGCCCACCATGGACGCTCTCATCGCCGTCGGCGCCACCGCCTCCATCGCTTGGTCGCTCTATGCCATGTTTATCATGGCCGACCAGCTGGCCACAGGTCAGGTGCACGAGGCCATGATGACGGGCATGGACAACCTGTATTTTGAGAGTGCGGGCACGATCCTGTCGCTCGTCACCGTGGGCAAATACCTTGAGACGCGCAGCAAGTCCAAAACCGGCGGCGCCATCGAGGCGCTGATCGACCTGGCGCCCAAGACCGCGACCGTCGTTGCCGACGACGGTACCGAAACCACCGTCGACGTCGACAGCATCCTTCCCGGCCAGGTCCTGCGCGTGCGCCCCGGCGAGTCCATCCCCGTCGATGGCGTGGTGCTCGAGGGCAGCTCGGCCGTGGACGAGAGTGCGCTCACCGGCGAGTCCATCCCCGTGGAAAAGGTCGCCGGCAACACCGTCAACGCCGCCACGGTCAACCGCACCGGATCGTTTACCTTCCGTGCCACGCGCGTGGGCGCCGACACGTCGCTCGCCAAAATCATCCAGCTCGTCGAGGACGCCAACGCCACCAAGGCGCCCATCGCCCGCATGGCCGATAAGGTCGCCGGCGTGTTTGTGCCCGTGGTGTTCGTGATTTCGGCCGTGACCTTTGCGGCGTGGATGGCACTGACCGGCAGCATCAACGAGGCGCTCACCTCCGCCGTGGCCGTGCTGGTGATCAGCTGTCCGTGCGCACTGGGTCTGGCCACGCCCGTCGCCATTATGGTGGGCACCGGCAAGGGCGCCGAGATGGGCATTCTGTTTAAGAGCGCCGAGGCGCTGGAGAATCTGCGCAGCGTGGGCACCGTGGTGCTCGATAAGACGGGCACGGTCACCCGCGGCAAGCCGGCCGTGACCGACATTGTGGTGGCCACGCGCGTTGACGGCTCGCCCGCCATGAGCGAAAAGGCGCTGCTCAAGCTGGCCGCCGCGTTGGAGCGCTCGAGCGAGCACCCGCTGGCCGAGGCGATTATGGCCGAGTGCGAGTCGCGCGGAATCGTCGCGCGCATGGTCGAGGACTTTGCCGCCGTGCCTGGACGAGGCGTTACGGCGCGCGAGGGACAAAACGCCATTGCAGCCGGCAACGTACGCCTGATGGACGAGTTGGGCGTTACCGTGCCCGCGGGTCTTGCCGAGCAATTTGCCGCCGAGGGCAAAACACCGCTGTTCTTTGCCAAGAACGGCGAGCTTATCGGCACCATCGCCGTGGCTGACGAGGTCAAAGAGACGAGCGCCGGGGCCATCGCCGCGCTGCGCAAGCTCGGCGTCGACGTGCGCATGCTCACCGGCGACAACCGCGTGACGGCCGAGGCCATCGCCCGCCGCGTGGGGCTGAGCAGCGAACAGGTCATCGCCGACGTCCTCCCCGCCGACAAGGAACGCCACGTGCGCGAGCTGCAGGATGCGGGCGGCAAGGTCGCCATGGTGGGCGACGGCATCAACGACTCCCCCGCCCTGGCGCGCGCCGACGTGGGCCTTGCGATCGGCACCGGCGCCGACATCGCCAAAGAAGGGGCAGATGTGGTGCTCATGCGCAGCGACCTCATGGATGCTGCGCGCGCCATCGAGCTGTCACGTGCCACAATCCGCAACATCAAGCAGGACCTGTTCTGGGCGCTGTTCTACAACGGCATCGGCATTCCGCTGGCGGCGGGCGTGTTCTTCCCCCTCACCGGTTGGCAGCTCTCGCCGATGTTCGGCGCCGCGGCCATGAGCCTATCGAGTGTCTGCGTCGTAAGCAATGCGCTGCGCCTGAAATCCTTTAAGCCTAAAGTGGCAAAATAGGCTCACCATTAAGTCCATTTAGAACGGGTTTTCCAGGTGCCCGAGATTGACCTGAAAGAGGAGCGACGCGTACTTTGGTACGCGAGCGACGGCTTGAAGGTCAAGGTCGGGTGCTTGGGAAAGCCGACACAACAGAGAGGAATACCAATGCGTTACACGATTAAGACTTCGGGCCTTATGTGCGGTCACTGCGACGCTACTGTCGAGACGGCACTGCTCAACGTGGCCGGCGTGACCGACGCCGACGCCGATCACGAGACCCAGACCGTCCAGGTGGAGTGCGCCGACACCGTGACCGCCGAGCAGCTCGCCGCCGCCGTCGAGGGCGCCGGCGAGAAGTTCCACGCCCTGTCCGTAACCGCCGCGTAACGACCCACGCGTACCCCGACCAGAAACGAGGACCCGCCATGATGGCAGACCATAAATCGGTGACCCGCATGCTCAAGACGGCACGCGGTCAGATCGACGGCATCCTGCGGATGGTCGAGGAGGACCGCTACTGCGTCGATATTTCCACGCAGCTCATGGCAACGCAGGCGCTCATTGCGCGCATCAACGCCGACGTGCTCAAGGCGCATATCGAGGGCTGCGTGACTTCGGCAATCGAATCGGGCGACGAAGACCTCAAAGCCGCCAAGCTCGCCGAGATCGAACGCGTCGTCGACAAGCTCTCCAAGTAATTGGGGCATTGGGGACGGACTGCTTTGCACCTTCTTGGTGCATCGGGGACAGGTATGTTTGCACCACCTTGGTGCAGATGAACTGCATCCCATTTCTTGGACTTTGAAATTAA
>NZ_QRWO01000050.1:0-5584 GCF_003459655.1 Collinsella sp. AF19-1LB | reverse complement strand
CTGAGGCTGTTGCAATGAAAATGACAATCAAGGTAATCAAGGGAGGTGCAGTGACAGAAAAAATTTATCTTAACAGGGTTGCTTTTGGGAATTTGATATGCGATACTATATAAACATCCAAGCAAAGGAGTTTATCAATATGCGGCAAGGTATTCTTAAATAAAATTTGATAATGGGAACAAAGACAAACGTCCTCAAGGAGAGGGCTTGGTTTTTGTACCCAATTTAAGAATACTTTTGCCTTTTCATTTCATATCGTGATAGACAACGGCCAGCCTTGGCCGCAGTTTTCATGTGTGTCCTACCTATCATCCCCAGCGGTAAAAGTATTTGTCGCTGGGGATTTTTGCGCCCTTCTGGGCCTTGTATGGAGGACAATCATATGAAAATCATCAATATTGGCATTCTTGCTCATGTAGACGCAGGTAAGACGACCTTGACGGAGAGCCTGTTATATACCAGCGGAGCAATCGAGGCGCCCGGCAGTGTGGATCAGGGAACAACGAGAACGGACACCATGTTTTTAGAGCGGCAGCGTGGAATCACCATTCAAACGGCGGTCACTTCCTTTCAGTGGCACGATTGTAAGGTCAACATTGTGGATACTCCTGGGCATATGGATTTCTTAGCGGAGGTCTATCGCTCCCTTGGCATTCTTGACGGAGCGATTTTGGTTGTTTCTGCAAAAGACGGCGTTCAGGCGCAGACCCGTATTCTGTTTCATGCTCTGCAAGTAATGAAAATCCCAACTGTTATCTTTATTAACAAAATCGACCAGGACGGGATTGACCTGCCAGGTGTGTATCAGTCTATCCGAGATAAGCTCTCCGCAAATATGATTATTAAGCAGAACGTGCAGCTTTCCCCGGATATATCCATCATGGAAAACATGGGGCTGGAGAATTGGGATACCGTGATTGCGGACTGTGATGAATTGTTGGAGAAATATATTGCCGGAGAACCAATGGACAAAGAAGAACTTCTGCGGGAGGAAAACAGGAGAATCCAAAGCGTCTCTCTGTTTCCGGTCTATCATGGCAGTGCCAAGGTAAACTTGGGAATCCGACAACTCATTGAAGCGGTCACAGATACATTCCAATCACCCACCGGGCAGAACAGCTCTGAATTGTGCGGAACTGTGTTCAAAGTTGAGTACGCAAACCAGAGCCAACGCCTTGCCTATCTGCGGTTGTATAGCGGTACGCTTCATTTGCGGGATTCCGTAGCCTTGGCAGGGAAAGAAAAACTGAAAATTACGGAAATGCGTATCCCCTCAAAGGGTGAGATTGTCCGAACAGAGATTGCCCATGCGGGCGAGATCGTCATTGTACCCTGCGACAGTTTGCGGCTGAATGATGTGCTGGGAAACAAACTGCTGCTGCCCCGTGAAACGTGGAGCGACAATCCTCTCCCTTTGCTGCGGACAACAATTGCACCAGAGAAACCAGAACAGAGGGAACGCTTGTTAAACGCCTTGACAGAAATTGCGGATACCGACCCGCTTCTGCGCTATGAAGTAGACGCTGTGACCCATGAGATCATTCTCTCCTTTTTGGGCCGGGTACAATTGGAAATTATCTCTGATCTTCTGGTGGAAAAATATCAGCTCAACACAACTGCAAAAGAACCTGCCGTCATCTATATGGAGAGGCCATTGAAAGCGGTAAGTCACACCATTCATATCGAAGTGCCGCCCAATCCATTCTGGGCGTCCATCGGGCTGTCCGTCACCCCTCTCCCCCTTGGCACCGGAGTGCAGTATGAGAGCAAAGTTTCCGTTGGATACTTGAATCAGAGTTTTCAAAACGCTGTATTGGATGGTATCCGCTACGGTCTGGAACAAGGCGTGTATGGATGGAAGGTAACGGACTGTAAAATCTGTTTTGAGTATGGGCTTTATTATAGTCCGGTCAGCACTCCCGCAGACTTTCGGTCATTGGCACCTATTGTATTGGAGCAGGTGTTGAAAAAGGCGGGGACGCAGCTATTGGAACCATATCTTTCTTTTACACTCTATGCGCCGCAGGAATATCTCTCCAGAGCTTATCATGACGCACCAAAATATTGCGCGAGTATTGAAACGACCCAGGTTAAAAACAGCGAGGTGATTATTACTGGCGAAATCCCTGCCCGCTGTGTGCAAGAGTACCGCAATGACCTCACCTTTTATACAAACGGGAGAAGCGTTTGTTTAACAGAATTGAAGGGGTATCAAATCGCCAGCGGCGAACCAGTTTTTCAGCCACGCCGCCCAAACACCCGGATTGATAAGGTGCGCCATATGTTCAACAAAATTCTCCCATCAATGATGGACTTATAAAATCCCTTTGGAACAAAGGGCGCACTTCTATACATGGTCTGCGACCATGTATCGTGCGCTCTGCGAGGCTACGGCCCGGACTTCCGAAAGTCCGGGCCGTTTGCGTCGCTCCGCTCCGTACAAGGGGCTGCGCCCCTTGCGCCGCTTTGCGGCTATCCCTGCGCCCTCGCTGGAAAGGTACATCCGCTCTGCGTCTGCACCTTTCCAGCGAGGCTAAAACCGAATACCGTTACCCTTGACCGTTTACCCGACACAGCAGGTAGACGGTCTTTTGTTTTGCCAAGAAGGAGGTCAAACACGATGGACAAGTCACGCGAAGAATTAGAGAAAGAGTATGCTGAGGCCACCGCTAAGTTGGAGCAGTACCAGCACAGAGGCCAGCGGTATGAGAACCGCATCCGCTACTACACCCAAGGCGAAAGGAAGAAGCGAAACCACCGACTTATCACCCGTGGCGGAGCGGTGGAGAGTATCGCCCCGGAGGTGCGCGGCATGAGCGAAAGGGCCTTTTTTCTTTTGATGGAAAAGGTCTTTTCCCTGCCGGAAGTTGCCGCCCTGGTGAGCCAAGCCACTGACCAGCAGGAAAGCGGATAATTGACCCTGTTCCATCTCCACGTTACCCAGGTCAAACGGAGCGCGGGACAGTCTGTTGTCACGTCCGCCGCCTACCGAGCCGGGGAGAAATTGTATAGCGAATACTATGGCGAGGTCAGCGACTACACCCACAAGGGCGGCGTGGTCTGCACAGACATTCTCCTGCCGCCCCAGGCCCCCAACCAGTACCAAGACCGCGCCACCCTCTGGAACGCCGTGGAGAAGGCCGAGCGCGGCAAGAAAGCCCAGCTTGCATATAGCTTTGACATTGCCTTGCAGAACGAGTTTTCATTGGAGGAAAACATCGCTCTTGCAAGGCAATTTGTTTCGGAGCAGCTTGTGGGCCGGGGCATGATTGCCGACTTTGCCATCCACCAGCCGGACAAGGAGGACGGCGGTATTCCTAACCCGCACTTTCATGTTCTCTGCCCCATCCGGCCCATTGAGCCAGACGGCAAATGGGGGTGCAAGCAGCGCCGCCGCTACCGTCTGGACGAGGACGGGAACCGCATTATGGGAGAGGACGGCAAGCCCCTCTTTGACGCTGTTCCCACTACCGACTGGGGAAGCCCGGAAACACTGGAACATTGGCGGGAGGCGTGGGCCGCTATGGTGAACGCCAAGTTTGAGGAAAAGGGGCTGACCTGCCGCATCGACCACCGCTCCTATGAGCGTCAGGGCCTTGACCTGCTGCCCACCGTCCATGAGGGCGTGGCCGTCCGCCAGATGGAGGCCAAGGGCATCCCCGCCGACAAGGGCGATCTGAACCGCTGGATAAAAAAGGCCAACAACATTCTGCGGGATATTCGGAAGAAAATCGCCGGCCTGACGGATTGGATTAAGGCCATAAAAGAAGAATTGAGCAAGCCCCAGGCCCCGACCCTTGCCGCCCTGCTGACCGACTACTATGAGGGCCGGAACGCCGGAGCATGGAGCCGCAACGCCAGGATTGGAAATCTTAAAGGTTTTGCCGAGGCCATCAATTTTCTGACCGAGAGGGGCATCGCTACGCTGGAAGATTTAGAGACCCATATCGCCGCCCAGAGTGAACGAACGGAGGCCATCAACACATCCATGAAAGCGAAGCGTGACCGTCTGAACGAATTGAAGGAACTGCTTCGCCTTGTTGACCTCTACCGAGACACCAAGCCCGTCTATGACGAGTTGCAGGGTATCAAGTGGAAGGGCAAGCGGGAAAAATTCGAGAGGGAGCATGAGAACGAGTTGAGGACGTTCCACATGGCCCGCCGGAAGCTGGACAAGCACCGTTCCCCTGCTGGTAAAATCCCCGTTCATGCGTGGGAACAGGAACAGGCGAGGCTTCACCAGGAGTACACAGCCGAGTATGAGCAGTACAAGCCTATCCAAGACGATTTGCGGCGGCTTCAACAGGTGAAGCGGAACGCCGATGCTGCCATACACCAGCAGGAGCAGACCCAGCAGAAACGCCGGGAGGTGGAGCGGTGAACGGCATTCCCCGACTGACCTACCAGCAGTACCGAGCCGTCCGGCGGCTGGTGCATGACTGCTGCAATTATGACGGCGGCAACTGTCTTGCTCTTGATGACGGCTGGGAGCCTTGTGTCTGCGTCCAGAGTATCACCTATTCCCTGGTCTGTAAATGGTTCCGCGCCGCCGTCCTGCCAACAGACAAGGGGTTGTGTGCCGCCTTGCTCCACCGAGGACAGGCGCGGCCCTGTGCCGAGTGCGGGGCGATGTTCGTGCCGCGCTCCAATCGGGGCAAATACTGTGACGAGTGCGCCGCCAATGTGCGCCGGAGAAAGAAAGCTGCCAGCGAACGGGAACGCCGCAGGCGTGGACATTTAGAGGCTGAAAAGCCTTGCAATCAGGGGGCTTGTGGACAGTCCTCAAAGGGGGACTAATACATTCCCCTTCCCCCACTCCAACGTGGGCGGCAAAATGGCGCTCACGTGGATTAACTTTGATGAATGATGAAAGGAGAGCCTATGACCTACGACCCCAGCATGACGATCACCAGCACCATCCCCGCCCCGGAGGGGAGCGACAGCACCAGCAGAGAGGGCAAGGCCATCCCCCTGCCCGTGATGGCGGGCGGCAACGCTTCACCCGCCCCGGACGTACCGCCACCCGATATGGTAAAGACCGTTGGCGGTACGACCTTTGATATTTATTTCCATTTCAGCCAGACCAGCCGGGAAACCTTTACCGACAAGGTACTGCGCCTTATTCAATCCGATGTTGTAACCTCATAAAAATAATTTACTTTTTTCTCTATCCTTATTGACAAAACCCGAACGACTACATTGCGATAGATGACCACGTTTGCCCAGATAAAACCGACCAAAATAAACCTGTCCCTTTTTGGCAGGTTTCGACCAAGGCAATGTCGATGTTTCGGCAACGAAAGCGAGCGCCCACCAGAGCGAACAAATTGGCATGAAAAGAGGACGGCATAGACCTTCTGGTCATGCCGTCCTCTTTGAATGACAAGTTGTCGCTCTGGTGGGCGCGCAGCGTCGAGCAGTGGCGCGGTTTGGTAAACCCGCGCAACCCAATTAGAAGCGGTTGCCGCGGAAGCCGCCACCGTTGCGGCCGCCGCGATCACCACCGCGACCGCCGCGGTCGCCGCCACGGTTGCCGCCGAAGCCGCCACGGTTGCCACCGCGGTCGCCATAGCCACCACGGTTG
>NZ_QRWO01000005.1:0-90048 GCF_003459655.1 Collinsella sp. AF19-1LB | reverse complement strand
CCCCGCCTCTTACACCACATCTCTGCGCGCTACCATTTCGACTTGCCATCTGGTCTTATTAGTCCAAAATTGCTGCGACCAAATCGGTAACAGTACTCATATTTAATGTTTTTTGACCAGCAGGTCTCCCCGCCTTAGCAAATCTAAGGCAAAACGGGCTCCAGACCGCTGAATCATGCCACATAGGGCACGTCCGCAGTCCGGAACCCGGTCCAAATTGAGTTATTGTGCCGCGTTAGCCCAAGACACCCGCCAGGATCTCGATCAGACTGTCCACGTCGGCTTCCTCGCAGACAAGCGGCGGCAGGAAACGCAGCGTGTGGGCACCAGTAGCGTTAATCACGGCGCCGGCGGCCAACGCGCGGGCAACAATATCATGCGCATCGCCCGCAGCGTCATCTAAATCGCAGCCGAGCATTAAGCCGCGACCGCGTACCTCGACCACGTGCGGCAGCTTGGTGAGCTTTGCCTCCATATAAGCACCCACCTTGGCAGCATGCTCGGCATAATCGCCGCGCACGAGCGCGGAGAGCGTCGCGGCGCACGCCGCGACAGCCAAGCAGCCACCGCCAAAGGTCGAGCCGTGGTCGCCCGGCTTAAACACGTCGGCGATCTCCTTCTTTGCCACCACGGCACCCATGGGCACGCCATCGGCAATGCCCTTGGCAAGGCTCATAATGTCGGGTTCCACGCCATAGGTCTGGAATGCAAACGGCTTGCCGGAGCGGAAGATGCCACACTGGACTTCGTCGGCGATAAGAACGGCGCCTGCCTCGTGTGCCAAGTCACGCGCCGCCGCCATAAACTCCTCGGTCATGGGGTGCACACCGCTCTCGCCCTGAATCGGCTCGAGCATGACAGCGCAGACCTCGCTTCCCAGCTGCTTAAAGATCGAACGCAGTTCGTCGACATCGTTGGGCGAGCAGGCCACAAAGCCACCCGGCAGCGGACGGAAGCTGTCCTGTAGCCAATCCTGCATGGTGGCGGCAATGGTCTCGAGCGTACGGCCGTGGAAGCCGCCGCGCATGCATACGATGGTGTTGCCGCCGTTACCGGCACGCTTGGCGTACAGGCGCGCGAGCTTCATCGAGCCCTCGTTGGCCTCGGCGCCGGAGTTGGCAAAGAAGGTCTCCCACACCTGCTCGTCCGCAGCCGGGGCACCAAGAGCAGCTGCCGTGGTCTCATCGCCGGCGGCAATGGCATCGGCAAGCACGCGCGCACCATCTGCGTCGTCGTTAGCAAGCTTGGACAGCAGCGCCGCGACCTGTCCACGCTGCTCGATGTAGAAGTAATTGGAGACATGCATGAGCTTTTTGGTCTGTGCCTCGAGCGCCGAGAGCACAGCCGGGTCGCCATGACCTAGGCTGCACACGCCGATGCCGGCAAGAAAGTCGAGGTACTCACGACCATCGTCGCCGGTGAGCTTCATGCCGTGACCCTCGACAAACTCGACCGGAGAGCGGCCAAAGGTATGCATAACGTAATGGGATTCAAGCGATTGCTGAGCTGCAAGTGACATGGGATGCCTTTCGTTGAGCGCCGGACGGCGCAGGCCTATGGGTGCAGAAATGGGGCGGCTGCGGGTCAGTTAGACCGTCTGAAGCTTCTCGACCTCGTCGAGGTTCTCGGTCAGACGCGCAGCAAACGTCGAAAGCGGATGCGGATGCGTATCGAACTCGTAAGCCGTCTCGGTGGAATGGATCACGGTGCCGACGCCGGCATCGGTCAGCAGCTCCAGCAGCAGCGAATGCGGCGTGGTGCCGTTGATGATGTGAGCGCGAAATACGCCGCCGGCAAGCGCATCGACGGCCGCGCGCAGCTTGGGAATCATGCCCTTATCGACCTCGCCGCCGTAGAGCATTTCGTTAACCTCGTCGAGTGTTAGGTTGGAGATGAGTGAGTCTTTATCGCTAAAGTCCTTGTACAGGCCGTCGACGTCGGTCAAAAAGATCGCCTTGTGCGCGTGGAGCGCTGCCGCAACGGCACCGGCGGCGGTATCGGCGTTGATGTTGAAGAAACCGCCGTCCTCCCCCGCTGCGACCGTGGCGATAACGGGAATGTACTCGCTGTCGAGCAAACGCTCGATATAGTCGGTGTTGACGTGCGTGACCTTGCCTACGCGGCCGAGCTCTGGGTCGAGTGGCTCGGCGATAAGGGTACCGGCGTCGCTGCCGGACACGCCCACGGCCAGGTTGCCGTGGTGGTTGAGCGCCGCGACCAGCTCCTGATTGACCTTGCCGCCCAGTACCTCGCGCACGATATCCATGGTGGCAGGCGTGGTCACGCGCTGGCCGTTCTTAAACTCGACGGGGATGTCGTAGTGGCCGAGCGCCTCGTTGATGGCCTTGCCGCCACCGTGCACGATAACAGGGCGCATGCCGATAATCTTGAGCAGGACGATGTCGCTCATCACGTCACGGCGCAGCTGCTCGTCGACCATGGCGGCACCGCCGTACTTGATAACGACCGTCTTACCGGTCAGGTTCTTAATCCACGGCAGCGCCTCGAACAGCAGCTGCGCGGTAACTTCGTTGGATTCGCTCGAGCGACAATCGCGTGCGAACTTCATAGTCTGCCTCGTCTTTCGTGTAGCTATCGCGCCGCACCTCGTTGCCCGCGATTGCAGCGGGACGCGCGGCACATCGGGAGTCTAGGAACGGTAATCGCCGTTAATGGAGATGTACTCGTGCGTGAGGTCGCAAGTCCACACGGTGGTCGCCGCGTCCCCTGCGCCCAGGTCTGCCGAGATCACAATCTCGGGCGCCTCAAAACGTCGCAGGGCCTCGTCCTCGTCAAAGGGAACAGTCAGGCCGTCGCGACAGACAGGCATGCCCATCATGTCAATGGAAACGTCTTCCTGATTAAACTTCACGCCGCACTTGCCGAGCGCCATGGCAACGCGGCCCCAGTTACAGTCGTGGCCGGCGATGCAGGTCTTGACGAGCGGTGAGTTGGCGACGGCACGGGCGGCGATATCGGCCTCCTCGTCGTTCACGGCGCCGGTGACGTTAACCGTCACGAGCTTGGACGCGCCCTCGCCATCTGCGGCGATGTTGCGCGCCAGGCTCTCGCACACCTCATGCACGGCAAAGGCCAGCTCGTCGAAGGCGTCAGAGCCCTCGACAATAGGCTCGGCATCTGCGGCAGCGGCGCCGGATGCAAGCATGATGCAGGTGTCGTTAGTCGAGGTGTCGGAATCGACCGTTACCTTGTTGAAGGTCTGCTTGACGGTGGAGAGCAACAGGGCGTGGAGCGCCGCAGGCTCGACGGGGGCATCGGTGGTGATGACTGCGATCATGGTGGCCATGTTGGGCATGATCATGCCCGAACCTTTGCACATACCGCCCACCGTATAGGCATTGCCTGCGTGCCCCACGGCCTCGCTGCGGTAACACACGGCATACTCCTTGGAGTGCGTGTCGGTCGTCATGATAGCGCGGGCGGCGTCGGCGCCACCGTGGGCGGAGAGCGCCTCGTAGGCGGCAGGAACGGCAGTCTCAAACGTGTCGATCGGCAGAATCTGGCCAATCACGCCCGTGGAGGCGACCAGAATCTGCTGGGGCTCGCAGCCGATGACCTGCGAGGCGATGTTGCAGGTCTCGCGCGCGCAGGCAAGACCGGTCTCACCCGTGGCGGCGTTGGCATTGCCAGAGTTGACCGAAACGCCGGCGATGATACCGTAGCCCTTGTCGGCACCGCCCAGATGGGCACGGCTCACCTGCACGGGCGCCGCGCAAAAGCGATTGGTGGTAAACACGCCGGCACCGGGACAGGGTTTATCGGGCACGACGAGCGCGTAATCCAGGCGCTCGGGATTCTTGCGGAACCCAGCGTGGATGCCTGCAGCTTTAAAACCAGCCGCAGCCGTGACGCCACCCTCGACGGCGCGAATCTTGATATCGAACTGCTCTGTATTCATCGTCCTTACGACTCCTTATATCAAACAAAAAACGGGCATCGGATGGCACGCCACACCAGCCGCAATCACTAGACCAGCTTAAAAGTGGCGCCCCACTCGATGCCCGACTGCCAAATCGTCAACAATCGAATGTGCTACACCGGGCACGCCACTGTGGGCAAGCCTCGTCGCTCGTCAAAACCAAAGACGATGTTGGCGCACTGGACCGCCTGACCGGCAGCACCCTTGCACAGATTGTCGATCGCTCCCGTCGCCACCAGCACGCCCGCGCGCTTGTTGAGTACAAGGCCGATCTGGGCAGCATTGGTGCCGACGACCGAGGCCGTCTTGGGCTGCTCGCCGGCATCGAGCACGCGCACAAAGGTGCGACCGGCGTAGAGCTGCTTGTAATGGTCGACGACATCCTCAAGAGCCAGCGTGTCGAGAGCCTGCGGCGCGAGCGGCAGCGTCACCGTAGAGAGCAGACCGCGCTTGAGCGGTGCCAGGTGCGGGGTAAAGACGACGCGATCGGTTAGACCCAAGATCTGCTCGATTTCGGGCGTGTGACGATGCTTGCCCACGCCATAGGCCTCCAGGTTTTCGTCCGCGCTGCAAAAATGCGTACGGGCGTTGCAGGACTTACCGGCACCCGTTACACCGCTGATAGCGTCAACGATCACGGGGCCGCTCTGGGCAACCCAGCCGGCGCGCACGGCAGGCGCGGCGGCAAGGCTCGTTGCGGTGGGATAGCAACCGGCGCAGGCGACCAGTACGGGCTTGCCGTCGGCGTGGTCGGATGCAGCGGTCTCCAAATCCTGGCAGAATAGCTCGGGCAGACCAAAGGCGCGGCTCTTGAGTAGCTCGGGGCTCGTGTGCTCGGCGGCATACCAGGCCTCAAAGGTGGCCGGATCGCTCAGGCGATAGTCGGCCGAAAGATCAAAGCAGGAGACGCCCGATGCAAGCAGCGCGGGCACCTGTGCCATGGCAGCCGTGTGCGGCACAGCAAGAAAAACCGCATCGCAGCTCTTGAGCTCGGGGGCGTCATGCGTGGTGAAAACCAGATCGCTCACGCCAGCAAAGCTCGGATACACCGCGGACAGCAGCTGGCCGGCATCGGCGTTGGACGTAATGGCAACAAGTTCAAACTCGGGATGGCCGAGCACGAGGCGAATGAGCTCGGCTCCGGCATATCCAGCCGCGCCGACGATTCCAACCTTCAAAGACATATCAGACTCCTTGTCTGCGATTTATGCACCGATGCGCATTTCGCAGCGGTCGTTATGAAGTGGGTTGAAACTTTAGCACCAAAAGATGCATTAACACGTAAATGGCTTGCATATTCATGCATTGAAACAATCCCGACACATTCGCTTGAAGGAATTGACAAATGGAGCGGGCCCCGTATTGACCGGCGCTCCTAACGGCGCCGGGCAATACGGGGCCCGCCCATGCGAAAACCAAGTTGTTAGGATGAGCCAGCTGGCTAGAGCTCGACCGGCACCCATTCGTCGTGATTGCAGATAAAAGCCTCGGGATCCTCGACGCTAAAGAAGACGAGCGTGGGGTCGTTAGGCCCCTCATAGTGCTCGCTCAAGCGCTCAAGATGTTTCCATCCCGCCTCGCGCATATCGGGAGCGGCCTGGTCATCCAAGCCGGCACGCCCGCGCAAGATGAGCCAGCCATGGCCCGGCCACCAACTCGTGGCCTCAAAGCGCTGATTTTGCAGCAGCTCTTGCCACACGTCTTTGGTGCGCGCCGTCACAAACCACAGCTTGCCGTCCTGAATCTGTGCAAACGAGAACGGACGCACATGTGGCTGCCCGTCCACGCTCGTCGCCAGATACCACGCCGGCACCGACGTCAGATACTCCAAAACCGTATTCAATCCGTCCACGTTTCCTCCTGTCGCCTGACCAGTCTTTTTGGAATGGGTAGTCAATTTGGGAAATTAGAGCTCCAGGCGCTCCTCGCTGCCGTCGATATCACAGAAGCGCGCGGCAATGTTGCGGACCGAAAAGAAAGCAAGGCGGCCGTCGTTGGCACTCTCGTGTTCCTCGCCGATGCCCACCATGTGCTTAAAACCCGCTTGACGCACCTTGTCGCTCGCAACCGCGTCGTCCTCAAGTGCGGCCTCGCCGGTCAACACGATCCAACATTCCCCCGGCTTCCAGCCCGAGAGCTCAAACTTGGGATTCGCACTCAGCTCCGCCCACACATCCTTGTCGCGCGACGTGCAAAACCACAGCTTACCGTCATCGACCATGGCAAACGAAAACGGCCTCACGCGAGGCTGATGCCCGTCGGTCACATCGGTCGTGGCCAGATACCACGCCGGAATGCGCCTGAGATACGAACAGGCGCGCTCAAGCTGAGCCGTGCGGTCGTTGTCGGTCATAGGGGCCCCTTTCTTGCGCTCGAATCGCGCCTAAACAAATTGAAGGTTGACGACGATGACACACGCAAGCAGCAACGCCGTCACCACCACCGCCAACGCATCGCCGCGGCCAAACGCAAGCGCATGCAGACGCGTGCGGCCCTGCTCGCCATGATAGCAACGGGCATCCATGGCGGCAGACAACGTCTCGGCATGACGGAACACACCCGTGAACAGCGGAATCGCCACACTGCCAAGCATACGAACGCCGCCGAGCGGGCCTCCCGTCACGCGCGCGCCGCGGCTCGCCTGCGCATCGGCCGTCTGCTTCATCTCGGTGGCAAACTGCGGCATAAACCGCAGCGCGATACCCATGATCATGCCGAGCTCGTGCGCAGGAAGTCCCACACGCGCAAACGGCGCGAGCAGGCGCTCAAAGCCCGCGGTGAGGTCGAGCGTCGGTGTGGTGAGCGTGATAGCGCTCATGCCGGCCATCATCAAGGTCAGGCGGCACGCCATAAAGGCGGCGGAATGCAGCGAGCCCTCGCTTATCTGCAAAAAGCCGAGCTGCCACAGAATGCGCCCGCTCTGGTCGGAAAACAGGTTGAGCACCGCAACCACCACGACAATCGCCAGCAGCGGCGCCATCGACGACAGAACGCGACGAGCCGGCACCCGGGACACGACATAGATCAGCACAACGAAAATTGCGACAGGGGCCAGTCCGCGGAAGCCGCCGACGGTCAGCGTCGTGATTAAAAACACAAAGCCCAGGAGCAGCTTGGTGCGCGGATCCAGGCGATGGATCGCACTATCGCCGGGATAGTAGCTGCCAAACGAAAACGCCTCCATTAGCAGCCCTCCTCTCGCGCGACCGTCTTGGATTTAGCAATGTCCGCGACGTTAGAAGGACCGTCCGAGCGACCGATCAGCAAATCTGCCAGCTCGTCGGCCAGCGACTCAACCGTATAGAGCCCGCCGCAACGCAGCGGCACGCCCGCCTCCGCGAGCGCCAACGCCATGCGCTGAGCAGCAGGTACGCCCAAGCCGATCGACTTGAGCTCATCGGCATGCGCAAACACCTGCGCGGGGGTTCCCTCGGCAAACACCGCACCTTCGTTCATTACGACGATACGGTCGCAGCAATTGGCCAGGTCATCCATGCTGTGTGAAACCATGACGACGGTCAGGCCCCCATGGTGAAGTCGATCGATGAGCTCCAGGAAATCGCTGCGCGCCGCCGGATCGAGCCCCGCCATGGGCTCATCGAGTACCAGGACCTCGGGCTCCATGGCAAGCACGCCGGCAAACGCCACGCGCCGCTGTTGGCCACCCGAAAGCTCAAAGGGGCTCTTGTCGCCCACCGTGGCCAGGTCGAGGCCCACGCGCGCGAGCGATGACTCAACGCGGCGGGCAACCTCGACCTGCGACAAACCAAGGTTATGCGGACCAAACGCCACGTCCTGTGCCACGGTCTCGGCAAACAGCTGACGCTCTGGATACTGAAACACCACGCCGACCTTTGCCTTAACCGCGGCGGCATCTTTCTTGTTTGCCAGGTCGAGCCCCAACGCGTAAACGGAACCCTCCTGGGGACGAATCAGGCCGTTGAGATGCTGAACCAGCGTCGACTTACCCGAACCGGTATGGCCCGCAAGGCCCAGGAACTCGCCACGGCGCACCGTTAGCGATACATCACGCAGTGCCCACGGACTGCTGGGGTCGTTGCCCCAAAGGGCTTGCTTGTTCGATTTGCCCGCAACAGCTGAGCGCTTGTGCCAGCGACGACGCTCGCGGGCGCTCAGCAAATAGCTATACGAAAGGTGCGAAATCTCGATGACGGGCTCCAGCGCGTCTGCGCTATCGATTGCAGAGGAGACGTTGTCGGGAATACGAGGATCGGATGCGAAAGGCCGCCCGGCGATGTCTGTCCTACTCCGCTCGGCATAAGCCTGCGCTATATCGGCGACCATATCCGCCTCGCGCACCTGTGCGCAAATGGGCACGCCCTTCGCGCGAAGCGCCCTGCCAAGACAGCACGATGCCGGCATATCCAGGTTCAGCCGCGCGAGTTCGTCCGCCTGCGTCAAGATCTCCTCGGGCGCACCGAGCATGGCGACGCGGCCCGCTTGGAAGACGGCAACGCGATCGGCCTCAGCGGCCTCTTCCATAAAGTGCGTAATCATCACGATGGTCATACCGCGTTCGTGCAGCGCGTGGCAGGCCTTCATAAGGCCCTTGCGCCCGCGCGGATCGAGCATCGAGGACGCCTCGTCCAATATGAGCACGCGCGGCTCCATGGCGAGAACGCCGGCAAGCGCCACACGCTGCTTTTGTCCGCCCGAAAGCGCATGGGTCTCGTGGCGCTCAAAGCCCACCAGGCCCACGGCCTTCAGCGCCTCGCGAACACGCTGCGCGATCTGGGCCGATTCGACCCCTAAGTTCTCGGGACCAAACGCAACATCGTCCTCGACAAGCGTCGCCACAAGCTGGTCGTCGGGATTCTGGAACACCATGCCCGCAGTCGAACGGATGTCGTAGACCAGCTCGAGATCGGACGCGTCCATGCCGTTGACGCGCACCGTTCCCGCATCGGGCTGCAGCAGCGCGTTCAAATGCTTGGCAAACGTCGACTTGCCCGACCCGTTTCCGCCGAGAATGCAGAAAAACTCGCCATCCTCGATGTTCAGATCGATGCCATCGAGCGCCGGTGTGGCACCGTCATAACTAAAGGAAACGCCCCGACACTCAATCATGCGCGGCCTTTGACCTGGTCCTTCTTGGGTGTGATGAGGTTGGAGACCGCCTTGTACACCGCCAATGTCAACACCGAGTTGAGCACGGTCTTGATGAGGTTAAACGGCAGCACGGCAGGAATCATGAGCGGGGCGATCACATCGACCGAGCCATACCAGAACCAAACGCCGATGGTCAGATTCGCAACCATGGACAGCGCCGTGGCGGCAATAACGCCCAGCACCAGGCCAATCACGGCACCCTTATAGGTATGCATCTTTTGGTAGACGATAGCCGCAGGCAGAATATAGCCCAGCGTGGCAACCAAGTTCATAAGCGCACCGACCCAATCGCCCGTGGTAAGCGCATGGATAACGATCGCCATGGCGGCAACGGCAGTACCGGCACCAGGACCGTACGCAAACCCGCACACCATCGCCGGCACCAGCGACGGGTCATAGGTCAAAAACGGCGCCGAAGGAAGGATGGGCAGCTGCACATACATAAACAGGGCGCCCAAGGCGCACATGAGCGCCATGGTAACGAGCTGTTTGGTGCTCCACCTATTCGTGTTCTCAAAATGGATATGCTGCGACTGTTCAGACATAAGATCACCTGCCTCTTTCATCCGGACTCTAACCGTTGGTACTGGGATCTCACCAGTTCAGCCGGCATGCGAACCAACGCACACACGGGTCGCGGACTCATCGGCTCGGTCGCAGGCACTTTACCTGCGCCACGGCGCCCCTTTGACACCGCCCGATTTACCGCCAGTGGGGAATTCCACCCCGCCCTGAAACAGCGAGGAAAAGTGTAGCACGAGGGAAGACAGGTGCAAGTATGCCGAGGATAATTTATGACGGGGATCAGTTACCGCAACAACCACGTTCCCCACCCATCCCAAAGTAACGCGCCTTTCGCGCAAAGCGCGAAACAGCGACCGGGACACGTACCCCTATCAACCACGTCCTCCGCCCACGCCGACCTCAAGGCCGTAAACGCAGGGGATCCGGGGGCGTGACGGGGGTTTCTCTCCGGAACATTCCACAGGACGCAAAGAGGCTCCGCAGCGCGAAGCGCGATGCGGAGCCTCTTTGCATGTCCGAGGACGTTCCGGAGAGAAACCCCCGTCACGCCCCCGGATCCCCGGTGGGAGTTCTAGACCTTGTCGGCCTTAGTACATACCGCCGCCCTGCTGACCAGCGGTAGCAGCAGCGATAGCGTCCTCAAGCTGAGTGTTTTTGGGGACATCGGAGACGGTAGCCTCGGTGATGAGGATCAGGCTGGCGACAGAAGCAGCGTTCTGCAGGGTGACGCGGCTGACCTTGACGGGGTCGAGGACGCCCATCTCGATCATGTCGCCCCACTCGCCGTTGGCAGAGTTGAGACCCTGGCCGGCGGGCAGCTCGGCAACCTTGTCGACCACGACGGCACCCTCAAAGCCAGCGTTCTTGGCGATGGTGGCGACCGGAGCAGTCAGAGCCTTCTTGACGATGTCGACGCCGATCTTCTCCTCGGGGTCGTCAAGCTCAACGGCGCCGAGCGCAGGAGCAGCGTCCATGAAGGCGACGCCGCCGCCGGCGACAATGCCCTCCTCGACAGCAGCACGGGTAGCCTGCAGGGCGTCCTCGACGCGGTGCTTGATCTCCTTGAGCTCGGACTCGGTAGCAGCGCCGACCTTGATGACGGCAACGCCACCGGAGAGCTTGGCCAGGCGCTCCTGGAGCTTCTCACGGTCGAAGTCAGAGGTGGTGTTCTCCATCTCGCCCTTGATCTGAGCGATGCGGGCGTCGATGGCCTCCTTGGAGCCAGCGCCGCCGACGACGACGGTGTTGTCCTTGGAGATAGTGACGGACTTAGCGGTACCGAGCATATCGGCGGTGATGTCAGCGACCTTCACGCCCAGCTCGTCCAGAGCAGCCTGGCCACCGGTGAGGACGGCGATGTCCTCCAGGATGCGCTTGCGGCGATCGCCGTAGCCCGGGGCCTTGACGGCGCAGACGTTGAGGGCGCCACGAATCTTGTTGAGGACAAGGGTCGGCAGAGCCTCGCCATCGATGTCCTCAGCGATGATGAGCAGGCCACGGCCAGCGCGCTGGACAGCCTCGAGAACAGGCATGATGTCCTGGACGCTGGAGATCTTCTGGTCGGTGATGAGGATGTACGGATCCTTCATCACGGCCTCCATGCGGTCGTTATCCGTGACGAAGTAAGCGGAGACATAGCCCTTGTCGAACTGCATGCCCTCGACGGTGTCGATGGTGATGTCGAACGTCTGGGAATCCTCGACGGTGATGACGCCGTCCTTGCCCACGACCTCCATGGCCTCGGCGATCTTCTCGCCGACCTCGGGGTCACCGGCAGAGATGGTACCGACGGAAGCGATCTGCTCCTTGGTCTCGACCGGCTTGGCCTGCTTCTTCATCTCGGCGACGGCGGCGTTGACGGCCTTGTCGATGCCGCGACGGATGGCCAGCGGGTTGGCGCCAGCGGCGACGTTGCGCAGACCGTCGTTGACGATGGCTTGAGCGAGCAGGGTTGCGGTGGTGGTGCCGTCACCCACGGTGTCGTTGGTCTTGGTGGCGACCTCCTTCACCAGCTGAGCGCCCATGTTCTCGATGTTGTCCTCGAGCTCGATCTCCTTGGCGACAGAAACGCCGTCGTTGGTGATGGTCGGAGCACCGAACGTGCGCTGCAGCGCAACGTAGCGGCCCTTGGGGCCCATGGTGACGGTAACGGCGTCGGCCAGAGTGTTGACACCCTTGGCGAGCTTAGCGCGGGCATCGGTGTTGAACGTAATGTTCTTTGCCATGGTAGGTAATCCTCCAAAAGAAACGTGACTCGCGTCGCCGCTTCCGAGTCCTATGCGGCGGGCGCGTTCAAAGACGAATCAGAGATTCTGACGAGACTAGGCCTCGACAACAGCGTAGATGTCGTCGGCGCGCATCAGCAGATACTTCTCGCCGTCGACCTTGACCTCGTTGCCACCGAACTTACCGTAGATGACAACGTCACCGACCTTGACGTCCATGGGGATGCGCTCACCCTTGTCGTTGACCTTGCCGGCGCCAACGGCAACGATGGTGCCGCGCTGCGGCTTCTCCTGGGCGTTGCTGGCGATATACAGACCAGAAGCGGTCTTCTGCTCGGCCTCGTCGGGCTTGACCAGAACACGATCTGCAAGCGGCTTCAAAGACGACATGCTTGTTTCCTCCTTTTTGGGCCGCGCGGTTATGCCGCGCGAATTAACCCTTTTTGTTTGCGTACGCGTTGAATGGTACCCACGAATGGCGGGTTATACAACACGGAGTCAAAAAATCTTATTTTTTGGCACTTAGATTTTCTGAATGCCGGGGGATAACTTAGCGATGCCTCCCGTGTGGCTCCGGAGGGGCGGGGCATAAGGTTTCCTGCTCGGGCAGTCCTGCTCGCACGAAGGCCACATTAAGTGGCCTTCGGCTCGTGCGGAACTCGCGATAAACCTTATGCCCCGCCCCTCCGGAGCCACACGGGAGGCAGGTTAACTAATTCGGGCCCGGCATTCAGAAAAGTCAGTGCAGCAAAATGGCGATGCAGATGGTGCGAACAAGAAAGGGGCACGTTGCAGAAACGCGCCCCTTATAGGTGGGGTATAGGGCTAGCGCTCGTAAATCAAGTTGCCCGCCAGGTAGGTGGCCTGAACCTTGGTGGCTTGCAGCTCTTGGGGGTCGATGGTGAGCGGGTTTTGGTCCAGGACTACCAGGTCGGCGTATTTGCCGGGCTCTAGGCTGCCGAGGTTTTGCTCGTCGCCCGCTGCGTACGCGCTGCCAAGCGTGTAGCTGCGCAGGGCCGTTGCCGCGTCGATACGCTCGCTCGGCAGCCAGCCGCCCTCGGGCCAGTGGCTGCGGGGATCTTGGCGTGTGATAGCCGTGTAGAGTACGTTCATGCTGGTAACGGCCGTGATGGGGCTGTCGGTACCGAAAGCTTGACGGATACCGCGCTGCTGATAAGTTGCGAACGGCCACATGATGCGGCTGCGTTCCAGGCCCAGGTCGCGCTCCGGGCCACCCGGGTCGAGCGTGATGTGGCAAGGCTGGCTCGAGGCAATGACGTTGAGCTTGCGCAGACGATCGATGTCCTGAGGCAGCAGATTCTCCAGGTGCTCAAGCGTATTGTGGCCGTGCTGGGGCAAGCCGTAGAGCTCTGCCGCCTCCTCAAAGATATCGAGTGCGGCATGGATGGCACCGTCGCCGATAACGTGGATGCGCACGGTATGGTCACGCTCGGCTGCCGCCAAAACCAACTTGCGCATACGCTCGACAGGGACCGTCAGGCGGCCCTGGTCGCCCGGGAAGCGCGGGTTGGTATAGGGCTCAGTGAGGTATGCGGTATGCTCGCTCGACACGCCGTCGAAGAACTGTTTAAAGCCTGGCGCCGAGAGCAGCGCGTTGTTCGCGTAGCGGGTCTGGAGTTCTTCCAAGCGCGACTGGTCATCCAGCAGCGTGGGAAACAGATGGGCGCGGATGCCCAGCTTGCCGGAGGCCTGCAGCTTGTCGTAAACATCGTCGCGAATAAAGTCGCAGCCCGGCATGGGCATGAGCGACATATCGCAGATTGAGGTGATGCCTTGCTCGGCCATACGCTTCATCTGGTCGGCGTAAGCGCTCGCGATGCGGTCCTCGCCCAGCCACTCCAGGCAGCGCGGCAGCAGCTGCATAGCAGCCGCCTCGTGGGCGATACCCGTAAGCTCGCCATTTGCATCTTTGTCGTAACTGCCACCCGCCGGAGGCTCGCTGTCGCGCGTAACGCCGAGCGCCTCGAGTGCGCGGCTGTTGAGCCACAGCGTGTGCCCGTCGCCCGAGTACATAACGCAGGGACGATCGGGAAATGCCGCATCGAGGGAGGCCTTGGTAGGGTGCTCGGGCGGATCCCAGCGGTAATCGCGCCAACCCTGGGTCACGACCCAGGCGTCATCTGGCAAGCCTTTGGAAAACTCGAGCGCATGCTGCACCAATGCTGCCTCGGACGTGCCCATATCCATGAGCATGTACGGCGAGGAGCCAACCGAAGTATGGAAGAAATGCAGGTGCGCATCGTGGAAACCGGGGCAGACAAACTGCTCGCCGTAGTCGATAACCGGCGTGGCGGCAGGCGCGGCGGCAATCACGTCATCGGGCGCACCGACTGCGACGATACGGTCGCCTGCGATGGCAATCGCCAGCTCGCGGACGGTATCAATGCCGTCTTGCGCGGTAAAGACGTTCTTGGAGCGGATAATCCGATCGATATGTTGCATGGGCATCCCCATCTCTGGCAGGAAATTCAACACCCCCGAGTGTACTCCCCCGCCCTTGTAACAAAACCCCAAGCGGCAAACGGCAACTTTACCAGCCCTAGCGGCAGGTGGCATACTGGAGAGAGCCTGTACGATTTTGCGATCAACCCAGCAAGGAGCAAATCGACCATGACGAAGACCAAGGCACAGCAGATTATGGCGGCGACCGAGGCTCGCGCGGCTGACGACGTCACCGCAGCCATCAAAGATATCGCTACCGAGTTTGAACCCTATATCATCAAGCAGCGCCGGCACTTCCATAAGCACCCGGAGCTGAGCCTTGCCGAGGAGCGCACGACCTCCGACATCGCCAACCAGCTCGACGCCATGAATATCCCCTACGAGCGTCCACTCAAGACGGGCCTGGTGGCGACGCTTCGCGGTACCGCGCCGGACGCCTACCGCGAGGACGGCACGCCGCGCCGCCGCATCCTGCTGCGCGCCGACATCGACGCCCTGCCTGTCACCGAGCAGACCGGCGAGGAGTTCGCCAGCGTCAACGAGGGCTGCATGCATGCCTGCGGCCACGACTGCCACATCGCCATGATGCTCGGCACGCTGCAGATCCTGCGCCACATGACCGATGACATTCACGGCGAGGTCCGCATCGTGTTCCAGCCCAGCGAGGAAAACGGCCAGGGTGCCAAGCTCATGATCGGCACCGGCGTGCTCGATGGTGTCGATGGCGCCTATGCCGCTCACATTTGGAGCGAGGTCGACGCCGGCACCGTGAGCTGCGAGCCCGGCCCGCGCATGGCCAATACCGACTGGTTCCGCATCGACGTTCGCGGCACCTCGTGCCACGGTGCCATGCCCCAGCGCGGCCACGACGCCGTTATGGTGGCGGCAGAGATCGTCAACGCCCTGCAGACCATCGTCTCGCGCGAGATTAGCCCCTACGAACCCGCCGTCATCACCGTCGGCGAACTGCACGGCGGCACCGCGCGCAACGTTATCGCCGGCACGGCGTACCTCGCCGGCACGGTGCGCACCTATGGCGACAAGACGCATGAGGAGATGCCCGAGCTTATGCGCCGCATCGTGGAGCACACCGCAGCAGCACTAGGCGCCGAGGCCGAACTCACCGACTACACCATCGCCAACTACAAGGTCGAAAACGATGCCGCCTCGAGCGAGCGCTGCCGCCAAGCTGTGCTCAAGTGCCTGGGCCCCGCAGGCGAGGGCCATTACCGCGGCACGCTTTCGGGCGAGGATTTCTCGGAGTACCTGCGCCGTGTGCCGGGCGTGCTCGCCTTTGTTGGCACGCGCAACCCCCAGATCGGCGCCACCTATGCCCAGCACTCCTGCTTCTACAAGATCGACGAGAGCGTGCTCGCCAAGGGCTCCATGGTAGCCGCCCAGTATGCCATCGACTTTTTGGCCGAGCCCACGCAAGAAGAGCTCGACGGCCCCACGATCGCCGCGGTTGCCGAGACCAATCCCGACCTGGCCGCCAAGCTGCGCTCTGCCAAGGCAACGGCCGCCGAGGCCCGCGACGCCATGCACGACGCCCGCACCGCCCGCCATGCTGCCATCAAGGGCATCCACGATGCGCGGGCTGCTGCTCGCCACGAGGAGAAGCGCGACGAGTAGTCGATCCACGACCATCTCGCAGTCATAGCCGCATCGCGATATCAAAGCGGGGGCGGACGCTTCGGCACGTCCGTCCCCGCTTATTTGTCAAGCGCTATTTCTACCGTTTCTACCCCGTCCCCAAATGGCAGGTGGCAGGGTTACTCGTCCTGCGGGTCCTCGTCGGAGCTTGGCGCAGGCTCGGGCTCAGGCACGGGCGCGGGCTCAGGCTCAGGCTCAGGCACGGGCTCGGGCGCGGGCTCGGGCTCGGGCTCGGGCGCAGGCGCCGCAGCGGAATCGGATACGGGCGCTGCGTCGGTGCTAAAACCAGCCGGAGCAGACTTCTTCTCAAACGGCAGCACAAAGGTCAGGACGTCATCCTTATCCTCATCAGCCCATTCAGCTGCATAACGCGCTACCCAATAGCCAACGGCACGATGCTTGAGCATCTTGCCAAAGACCGTAAGGAATACCGTGACAAACGCCGTCAGCACCAAGAACAATACGAGCGTGATGCCACCGCCGGTAACAAGCGCCTCAATAGCCGAAGGACGGTAGTAGTAGCTATACATACCGACAGAGGCAATGGCGCCGAAGACGAGCGTCAGGATCCATGTGACAACGTTGGCGACCAGACCCGTCAAAAACTCGGGAAGGAACGAAGCGCAGAACAGCTTGGTCTTGTTGTGCTTAAACGCCGCCCAGACCTTGTCGAGCGAAAACGCGCTCTCGACACGACCGGTCACCGCAAAGTGCATCACGGCAATGTCGGCGAACATCTTAAAGAAGACCCCCAAGACCGCCGTGGCAATCATAGCCAGGACAAGCAGGCCAAGCGAGCCAAACAGCGCTGCCTCGAGTGCATAGGAGCCGTAATACGAATACGAGCCCGCGGCGCCAATTACCACGCTCTCCACCAGCGAAAGCACTACACCGATAACGGGAATGGCAGCGATAACCTCGAGCACGACCGAGATAACGCTCGAAAAGACTCCGAGGCCAAACGACGTGGAACGCATGAGTGGACGGTCCATGCCGTCATCGACCTTGAGCGAAAGATCACGGCCCCACTCGATACCAAAGCCGGAACCGCACACGCTCGCAATGCAAGCTGCCAAAAAGCCGATGGCAGCCGCAATGCCGCCAATAACGGGAATAAACAACACGAGCACCGACACAACGCAAATCAGCGCCGGCAAAAACGCGATTTGGCATACACGCTGAAGCACACCCGGAGTCTTGGTCATATCTTGGAACGCCTGAGCCACACAGCCCTTTGGCGCATTCGCCACGGGCGGTTGCGGAACAAACTGCTGGGGCTGAGGCTGTCCCTGGGGAGCGGGTCCAGCGGCACCGGCATTAGGAGCACCACACGCGCCGCAGAACTTGTCGTTATCGCCCATGGGGGCGCCACACTGCGAGCAGAACATAGAATCATCCCTTCGTATCTTGAGCGAATCACTTGGATCGCAAACGATGTCTTTAGCATCATTATTGCCCAATGTGGGGTCAAATACTCAAAGATGACCGATTTGCAAGGTACACGGCGCCAGCAGGCGGTTCGTTGAATACGTCTGCGTTAGTTCGTTCCGCGGAAACCCTTGCCGACAATCTCGGAGCTATCGACGATGGTGATGAAGGCGCCAGGGTCAATCTCGCGGGTATAGCGGCGCAGTTGCACTGCCTCGCGACGGCTCAGCACGCTCATGATCACCGTGACGCACTTGCCCGAGAAGGCGCCGTAGCCGCGGCTGATCGTTGCCGTGCGGTTGAGATGCTTGACGATAAACTCCTCGACCTTAAGGGGCTCGGAACAAATGACTGTGCAGACTTTGCGCAGGTGAATGCTCTCGATGGCCTTGTCGACCACGAGCGTCTTGGCAAACAGGCCGAGCACGCAGTACAGACCGACGCGCGGGCCGTACAAGAAGGCCGCGATGGTCACGATGCCGATGTCGACCAGTAGCAGGGCGCGGCCAATCTCGAGCGTCGTGCGACGTTTGAGGATCATGGCGAGAATGTCCGTGCCGCCCGTCGAGGCACCAATATCAAAGACGATAGCGCTGCCGAGCGCCGGCAGAATCACGGCAAAGCACAGGTCGAGCCACATATCGCCCGTCATCGAGACATCGGTCGGAATAAAGAGCTCAAACAGCGAAACATAGGCGGACAGCGCAAACGAGGCAAAGACACTCCACAGGATTGCCTTGCGCTCCAAAAAGATAAAGCCCAGGATGACGAGCACCGCATTGATAATCCACATAAAGACGCCGACGGGCAGGGTCGGGAACAGCGTGGACAGAATGACCGACACGCCCGAGGTGCCGCCAAAAGCAAAGTGATTAGGTGTTTTAAACGCGACGATGGCAAAGGCCGTGAGGATCAGGCCCAAATTGAGCTCGGCAAAAAAGCGCGGAAAGCCCGGCTCCTGGCTGCGCTTGCGACCAGCGCGCTCGCCCCGCTCGATAACATCGCGATCGACCACGCGCTCCATCGGCACTACGGGAGGACGATGCGCCTCCTCGGCAGCACGCGACGCCGCCTCTGCCGCGGCGGCCTCAATTGCCCATGCCTTGCTTTCTGTTTCGTGCTCGTCGGCCATTACGGCAACCCCTCGTTAACAATTTGGAAACAATGCGCCCATTAGAGTAACGCGGAACGTGGGGATTGCAACCCTTAGTTAGACGAGCGGTATGACTACATCGGGAGCGTACAGAAACGGCCGGCCACGCTTTTGCTTGCGCGGTCGGCCGTTTAACGTTTTCGCAGATAAAACCTGCCAAAACAAACCTGTCCCTTTTTGGAAGGTTATTCGTGCTGGCTGGTGCGATGCTCGTACTCCTCGGGGGTGATGACGTCCTCGATGCGCAGGTTGACGCCCGCCACCTCAAGGCCGGTCATCGCGGCAAGGCGCTCGGTGACACGCGCCTTGACATCGTCGAAGATCGCGGGCGCATAGGCGCCGTACTCGATGATGACGGAGATGTTGACGACCACGCGATTGTCGTCGGTGACCTCGACCGTCACGCCCTTGGTCAGGTTCTCGGCACCAAACTGCTCCTGCACAAAGTGCATGAGGTTACCCTTCATGCCCAGAACGTGCGGCACCTCGCGGGTGGCCATGGCGACGATTTTCTCGATCACGCCGTTGGAATAGGTGAGCGAGTCCTCGGACTCGTCCGCTTCCTCGTCATCCTCGTCCGCCTCGTCTTCGGACTCTGCCTCGACGAGCGCCTCGTCCTCGAGCGTTACGTCCTCCGCCTCGGCGGCGACGGCCTCGCTCGTCTCGAGCTCGGTATCGGCCACATCGACCTTCGTGTTAAAAGCCATGGTTCCTCCTTATGCCTGCCACGGATGCGACAGTCGAATACATATTAGCGGCCGCTAAACAGACGGCCGAAGAAGTTAACGATACCGTTCTCGCCGTCGCGAATCTGGCCGATCACGGCGCCGATCAGCACAAAGAATGCGATGACGAGCGTGTCCCACAGGCCCAACGTAAGTACCAGCACGGCGAGGATAAAGCCTGCCACGGCGCCGAGCGTAGTGTTGGGGTGGCGCACGGCGTAGCTCCAGATAGCAGCGCCCGTACCTTTGATGAGACCCATGGCCTCGTCAAAATCCGCGGCTGCCGCGTCTTGTAACTCGGTTGCCTCTGCTTTGGAATCAACAGGTTCGCTCGCCGACGTGGCGCTCTGGTCAATCGTCAGGCGCGGCGTACGAGCGGTCTTATCTTGATTGGTATCACTCACCGGAAACCTCCACGGTCTGGACGGTAGTCTTGGACGGCAAAAAACGGACACGCGCGGTCGTACCCGGCGTGCCGAGCATGGTGTCGCAGGCCTTCTCGATGCGCTGCTGCATCGAGGTGGCAAGAGCGGCAACGTCCTTATCATCGAGCGCGATGGCCTCGACCTTAAAACGGACGTGCGAATCGTCGGAGCCTTGGACGCGGGCCTCGACATGCTCGACCATCACGCGGTCGTCACGCTCGGCTGCAGCCCTGGCGCACGAAGAAAGCGCCGCAAGGGTAACCTCGATATTGCGCTCCCCCGCCGGATGCACGCAGGACGGTTCGCGACGGGCGAACATCAGGCGGAAAAAGCTTACCAGCACGCCGATCGCCACGACGCCGGCGCACGCCGTGACGACGATGCGCGGCATGGGGTCGCGCATCAGCAGCATAAAGCGGTAGGTATATGGCCCCCAAAACTGGCAGACCAACGTGCCCAGCGCCACGACGGCGGCGGCAAGATATACGATCGCTAGGGCTCGTTTGAGCACGCGCATGCGGCGCTCCCTTCAAATCTCGATCCACAGAATGCAAAACGGTTCGCATCATTATAAAAGAGCCGGGTCCGGTGCTCTACGCACGCGGATCCGGCTCATCTATTCCACGAGGCTTGCATGCTCGCTTCATTATGCCCAGATATGCACGGCTCAATCCGTGCGGGCGCTACTCCTCCTCGAGGGCAGCGATGACCTCGTCGGTCATGTCCATGGTGCTGTAGACGTCCTGGACGTCGTCGAGCTCCTCAAGACGGTCGATGAGGCGCTGGACCTTCTTGGCGTCGGTACCAGAGACCTCGGTCGGGGTGGTCGGGACCATGGTGGTCTCGGAACCCTTGACCTGGACGCCCTGCTCCTCGAGCGCCTTGGAGACAGCCATGACGTCGTTGGCAGCAGTCCAGACGATCCACTCCTCGCCGGCATCCTCGTAGTCCTCGCCACCGGCCTCGGCGATGGCCATCATGAACTCATCCTCGTCACCGGCAGCACCGTTGGCGATCATGGTCTCCTTCTTGGCGTTCTCGTCCAGGATCTCCTTGGCGACGACAATCTGGCCCTTGCGCTCAAACTGGAAGGCGACGGAGCCGGAGGTGCCCAGGTTGCCACCAGCGTGGGAGAAGGCGGAACGGACATCAGCGGCGGTACGGTTGCGGTTGTCGGTCAGGCAGTCGACGTAGACGGCGACACCGGCGGGACCGTAGCCCTCGTACACGATGTTCTCGTAGACGGCGGCGTCAGCACCCGAACCAAAAGCCTTGTCGATAGCGGACTTGATCTTGTCCTTAGGCATGGACTGAGCCTTGGCCTTGGCAACGGCAGCGGCGAGGCTGGCGTTGTTCTCGGGCAGCGGGTCACCGCCGAGACGGGCAGCAACGGTGATGTTGCGGCTGAGCTTGGAGAAGAGGGCGGAACGCTTGGCGTCCTGCGCGCCCTTACGATGCTTGGTTGTGGCCCACTTAGAGTGTCCGGACATACGTGTCTCCTATCGGTTTCGACCTAAAGCCCAGCGCAGATGCTCGGGCAATATAAACAAACGTCGTTATGATATACCTACTGGCCTGCAAGATAAACCCCAAAATGAAGGCGTCGTGATGATGGCCCCTTTGGTGCAGCAAAGAAACCTGACCCCAATGCACCAGGTTAGGACCAGAGGAAGTCACTGCGGGTGACGGTGGCGCCGATGGCGAAGGGCATGCAGGCGATGACCGGATACAGGTAGCGCATGTAGGTCGAGCCGTTGCACGGACCAATCAGGCACACGGCGAGCACGCCCAACAGCGGCACCCAGATCGCCAGCGCACGCCATGAATGACGACGCAGCAGGTAGACCACCACGGCGATCATAATCCACACATAGGTGGCCGAGCTCATGGTGAGCGAAATAAACGGGATGCGCTGCACCGCCACACGGTACAGATTGATCAGGTGGTCGCACCAGCGCACCACGTTGCTGTCAACCGGATGGAAGTCGAAGTACTTGAGGTTGTCGGGACGCGCCATGATCTCGGCACTACGCGCCGTGCTGTAGACCCAGGCATCGCGGGCACTCGGATAAAAGTAGCCGTAATAGTTATTGATGAGCGCCGAGATATAGCACTCGGGATCCTTTTTGAACATCTGCGCCCAGACCTCAAAATAGGCCTTGATGTCCTCCTGCGAGGCGTACTCGTTAAAGCAGTTCTTGACGGCATCGGACTTGTCGGGATTGTAGCGGCGGCCCAGGTTCTCGTACTTGAGCACGCGATCGATCACGACGCGCTCCTCGTCGGTCACCAAACCGTCGCAGGGTGCCTCCACGATAGTGCCGTCCTCCTTAACCGTAGGGTTGACGCCCGAGTTGAGGCCGTCGTGCTTTTGGACGAAACGAGCCGTCTGTTGGAACGGAATCGAGAGGATTTCGCGCTTGGAACCAGGCGTGATATCGTGCTCCGGCATAAAGACCTTGGTGAAGTACATATTAGAGGCAAGGCAGAGCGCGAGCACCGCGAGAACGCCAACCCAGCGGAAGCGCGGTGTGGCGCATGAGACCGCGGTGCCCGTCTGCTTAGCCGCACGACGAGCGACATGTACATCCCATGCGCAAAACGCCGCCGCGATTACACATGCCGCCAGGGGAAACACCAGGCCTCCATTGCGCAAAAACGTGGAACCCATGGCAGCCAGCGCAAGCAACAGCCAGTCGTGGCGCGCAAAGAGCACGGGGGCTTTCTCGCCCGCTCGCTCGACATTGGCATCACGACGGGGCAAGCCACATGCCACGAGCTTGACGGTCTGTATCAGCAGCACCAAAAACGCGTCGGCAAAGAGCACGTCTTTGGTGAGCAACGCCGCGTAGTTAGAGAACATCGGCATAAACGCAAAGAACAGCAGGATCGTACCGCGAACCGGCAGGCTCACGCCCAGTTTGCGCAGCGACGAAATGGAATAGGCCATGCAGGCAGCCGTGATGACAAACTGAGCGCAGGTATAGATGATGAGGCCCGCGTTAGCGCTGTTGAACAGCGAAAGCCCCAGCTGAACGCACGAGCCGATAATGGCCGTGTGCACCACGGGATGGTGCCCGTTGAGCAGCACGTTGGGGTTGAGCAGGCGCAGGTAGTCGCTCGTGCCATTGGGATAGTTGAACCACTGGCGAATCTGCGCACCCGTATCTCCCATAAAAAGGCCGGGCAGCGAAGCGATGAGCGTGGGCGCCCAGGCGATCATAAGCACCAGGAAGGGCCCGGCAAAGGGATGGACCGAGAGCACGGCGTGAGCCACACGCCATACGCGGCCAAAGTGCGCTTCGGAAAACGGAATGCGCCGAGAGCTCAGCCAATCCAGGCACTCAAAAGCCAGATAGAAGGCCACGATCGCTAGGAGCATCCAGCCCGCGCCGCCAATCCAGGCGCAGATGATGCGGGCCTTGTCGCCAAGAACAATCTCGGCCGAGTCGATAAGGTCGTAGCTGCGGCCGAACACCATGCAGATGGCGAAAAACAGCGACGGCAGAATAATCGATGGGCGCCAGGTGTCGCCACGGCCAAAGAACACGTAGCGAAACGGCAGCGTGAGCAGGCAGGCAAGCGCAAGCAGCATGACCGCGTCGGTATGGCCGGCAAACGAGAGGAGCACCTCGTAGCACACGTACAGCATGCCCGAGGCTTTGGGGTCAATCGCCAAGACTGCGTTGCTCGACACCGGGACGGGATCGATGGAAAACGCCGTGGTCGCCAACAGCGCGAGCAGAAATGCGATGAGCGTCTGCTTGGCGGGGTAGCGCTTAAACCAGACGATGCGGGCAGCGTCGCGCGCAGCCGTTGTGGAGAGATCGGAATCCTTCACAGTCCGAAAGCCTTTCTAGAAACCTATCAAACTCAGCAAAACCACCACAAAGGTGCCTGTGTCCCCTTTGTGGTGGTTAGGCGTCGAGGTAGATGCGCTGGGGACGGTTGCGGTGTCGCGCGAAGATGATGAGCGCCAGGCCGGCGATCACGAGCGGAAGACTCAGCAGCTGCCCCATCGTGATGACGCCGCCCAGCAGATAGCCAAGCTGGGCGTCGGGCACGCGCACGAACTCGACGAGGAAGCGGACGATGCCGTATCCCATCACGAACACGCCCATAAACGTACCCTGAGGCAGCAGCGGCTTTTTGCGGCTGAGCACCTGCAGAATGCAAAAGAGCACGATGCCCTCAAGAAATGCCTCGTAGAGCTGGGAGGGGTGACGCGGCATATCGCCCGCAGTCCCGCCAAAGACCACACCCCAGGGCAGATCGGTCGGCTTGCCCCACAGCTCACCGTTGACAAAGTTGGCACAACGGCCCAGGCACAAGGCCAGCGGCGCGCCGATGACGGCAAGGTCTGCCAAAGTCCATGCGTCGAGCTTATACATGCGGCACACGATGATGCCGCCGATAATGCCGCCCACCAAACCGCCATGGAAGCTCATGCCGCCCTCGTTGGTGGCAAAGATCTCGAGCGGGTGCGCCCAGTAGTAGCCATCACCGTAAAAGACGACGTAGAACAGGCGCGCACCGATAATGAGGCCAAAGACCACGCCGACCACGACACTCGTCAGGTCGTCAATCGTGATGTTAAAGCCCCAGCGACGCTGCGTGCGGTACATGACGACCGCCGTGAGCAGGGCGCCGACCACATAGGCCAGACCATACCAGTAAATCGTGATGGGCCCCGCCGAAATCGCGACGGGATCAAGCATATGGTAGAAGTCGTTGAGCATGTCGACCCTCCTACTCCCTACATACAAATGCGGCCGCGGGCCTTGCGCTCGCAGCCGCATATTTGGGCGTAACGTCTATGCGGAGTATGCCGTCCGCAGCTTTCGCATCTTAGAACGGCGCGTACTCGTCGTACAGGTCGTCGGTCTCGCCGGAGGCATTAACCTGCTCGACACGGGTAACGCCGGGCACATGCTCCTTGAGGATACGCTCGATACCCATGGACAGGGTCAGCGCGCTCATAGGGCAGCCGGCGCAGGCACCCTGCAGCTCCAGTTTGACGACGCCCTCGTCGTCAACACCCACATACTCCATATCGCCGCCGTCAGCCTGCAGGTTGGGGCGGATCTCCTCAAGAACCTTCTTAAGCAGCTCTTCGTTAACAGCCACAGGGGCTCCTTTCTCACAATAACGCGGGCACGCCCGCGGACAGGGGCTATGTTACTACAGCCATGTACCCGCTCACGAGCCATCCATGCGCGCGGACACGACTTTCACGAGCAGTCAATTTGGGACGGGGATCTTTTAGCTGTCTGTTGTTACCAGCTGGCATTGTCACGCGCTACTGCTGAGCCTGCCCCTCGGTACCGATGTGAACATCGACGATAACCTGGCGGTAGCTAATACCGCAGGAGTCGAGAATGCGGCGGCTGATGCGGCCGTCGTCGGTGTCGGCGTACTTGTTGTCCAGGTAGACAACCTCGCCCACGCCCACCTGCGCCAAAATCTTGGCGCAGTCGTGGCACGGGAACAGCGTGACGTAGACCGTGGAACCCTCAAGATCTTTGAGCGAGCCACGGTAGTTGAGCACGGCGTTTGCCTCGGCATGCACCACGTAGTTGTGCTTGTCCTGCAACGGGTCGTCGCTCGTGCCCCACGGGAAAAAGTCGTCGTTGAGCGCCGAGGGCGTACCGTTGTAGCCCACCGAAAGGATGCGGTGGTTGGTGCTGGCGATGCACGCTCCCACCTGCGTGTTGGGGTCCTTGCTGCGGCGCTGCGCGGCGAT
Source organism: Collinsella sp. AF19-1LB (assembly GCF_003459655.1). Lineage (NCBI taxonomy): Bacteria > Bacillati > Actinomycetota > Coriobacteriia > Coriobacteriales > Coriobacteriaceae > Collinsella > Collinsella sp. AF19-1LB. The sequence goes on along the minus strand of NZ_QRWO01000005.1, from coordinate 64,638 downwards.
GGCCACGCTCATAAAGAACTCGTCCCAGCTAATAACGTCGCGGCGCTTGCCCGACGCGGTTTGATGAAGATCGTCCGACATGGCAGACACCTCCGCAATCGCAATAGTTTGGCCCATTGTAGCAGGTGAAAGGTAGGGGCGCTTATCCCACCAGCCCCTCGCCCTACGCGCGGCGGGGCTTTTGGTTGATGCGGTAGAGCTCGGCGAGACCCCGCAACGTCAGCGCGTCGTCTACCGTCAGGCTATGGCCGACCAGCGCCGCAAGTGCCTCGGCATCGTCGCCGGTAATGACGATGGGCACATCGCCCTCCCCCGCAGCCTTGGTCGCGCGCATCTCGGCAAGCACCATGTCGAGCATTCCGTCGATGCGGGCTACCTCGCCCAAAACCACACCCGAGCGCATGGCCTCGCGCGTGTTGCGTCCGATGACGTGCGTTGGCGCCGAGGGCTCAACCTGGGGTAGGCGCGCTGCTGCCGCCGAAAGCGAACGGGCGCCGAGGGCCAGGCCTGGCGCGATAACGCCGCCCACAAAGGTACCGTGCACGTCGATGACCTCGATATTGGTCGTCGTGCCCAGGTCAATCACGATGCACGGCGAGCCGTAGACGGCGCGGGCCGCCACGGCATCGGCGATGCGGTCGGGGCCGATCTCGGCCGGATCGTCGTAGTGCACGGGTATGCCGGTCTTAAGTCCCGGCCCCACGGTGAGCACGCGCCCCGTGCAGGTGCGGGAAAGTGCCGCCTTCCACGGGCGCTCGAGCGCCGGGACTACACAGCTCAGCACGGCCGCGGCGGGTGCAAGCACCCCGGGCACACCTGCATCGGCGGCGAGCGCGCCCATGACCTGCATAAGTCGCATGCGCGCTTCGTCGGCCGTAATGCTCGACGGCGTCGTGATCTCGCATGTCGCAAGCGGGCGCTCCTGCGCCGCGGCCGAATCCTCGGCAAACAGGCCAAAGCGAATGAACGTGTTGCCCACGTCGACCGTCAATATATATGCGCACCCATTAAGCATCGTCGGCGCTCCTTTCGTCTGCCCAGCAGTATATCGCCTACCTAAACCAGTCATCCCAAAATGACTAACTTGCGGCTATACTGGTGCGCGGTCGTGCGCGAGCTCACGCGGCGGCCCTTGGTAACCCGACTTCCCGCGCCGTATCCGTAGCGGCGCTCCCGGGGGAAGCGGATATACGCAAAGGAGTTCTATATGAGCAATCCCTCGAACCGCACCTCGATGCGCGGTCAACTCACGCTGCGCGGCGTCGTCATCGGCGTCCTTGGCTGCGTGATCATCACGGCAAGCTCGGCCTACACGGCCCTCAAGATGGGCGCCCTCCCCTGGCCGATCATTTTCGCTGCCGTCATTTCGCTGTTCTTCCTGAAACTCATGGGCAACGCCAGCCTCAACGAGGCCAACGTCACCCACACCATCATGTCTGCGGGCGCCATGGTCGCCGGCGGCCTAGCGTTTACCATCCCGGGCGCTTGGATGCTGGGCTATGCCGACCAGATCAGCTGGCTCGACATGTTTATCGTGGCGCTCGCCGGCACCATCTTGGGCCTTCTGGCGACAGCGCTCATCCACCGTCACTTTATCGTGGATGCCGCGCTGGAGTTCCCCACCGGCAACGCCGCAGCTCAGACCCTGCGCGCTACCGAGGCCGGCGGCAAGACCGGCAAGCAGCTCTTTGGCTCCATGGCCGTCGCCGGCATCTATAGCGTGCTTCGCGACGCCCTGGGCGTGGTGCCCAGCATGCTGTGCACGCTCAATATCCCCGGCGTGACTTTTGCCATCTACAACTCGCCCATGTTGCTGTCCGTCGGCTTCCTCGTGGGCTTCGCCCCGGTCGCATTCTGGTTTGCCGGCGCGCTACTGGGCAATTTTGGCATCATTGTCGGCGGCACCGCTACCGGTCTGTTTGACGTTATGACCGCACAAGGCATTGTTAAGTCCCTGGGTATGGGCCTTATGATAGGCTTTGGCGTCGCCGTCGTCCTCAAGGACATCCTGCCGCAGGTCGCCGGTATCGTCCGCGGCCTCGCCGCCGACAGCTCCACCGACACCGACGAGCAGTCGCTCATCTCGGGCTCCCTTAAGCTCGACGCCGGTATCATCGGCCTGGGCGCTGCCGCCATCGCCGTGATCATCGCCATCGTGCTCGACCTTGGCCCCGTTCCGGCCGTCATCGTCACGCTGTTCACCTTTGTCACCACCATCATGAGCGCGCAGAGCTGCGGCCAGACGGGCATCGACCCCATGGAGATCTTCGGCCTCATCGTCATGCTCATCGTTGCCGCCTTCGCGCAGCTCGCTCAGGTCAAGCTGTTCTTTATCGCCGGCATCGTGGCCGTAGCGTGCGGCCTTGCGGGCGACGTCATGAACGACTTTAAGGCCGGCGCCGTGCTGGGCACCAACCCGCGCGCACAGTGGGTCGGCCAGGCCATCGGCGGCATCGTGGGCGCCCTGGTCGCTGCCGCCGTCATGGTCGCGCTCGTCACCGCCTATGGTCCGGACGCCTTTGGTCCCGACAAGAGTTTCGTTGCCGCACAGGCAAGCGTCGTCGCCACCATGGTCTCGGGCATCCCGAGTGTGCCGTGGTTCGCAGGCGGCTTTATCGCCGGTATCGTCATGTACTGGCTCGGCATTCCAGCCATGATGATCGGCCTGGGCGTGTACCTGCCGTTCTATATGTCGCTCACGGCTTTCCTGGGCTCCTGCGTTAAGCTCGCCTACGACAAGTGGTCCGCCCACCGCGACGCCACCGCTGGTCTTTCGGACGAGGAGAAGGCTGCCAAGGACGCCGCCTTCCAGGAACAGGGCCTTGTTGTCGCCAGCGGCCTGCTCGGCGGCGAGTCCATCGTCGGCGTTATTCTGGCGTTTGTCTCTGTTGGTCTGAGCCTGCTGGGGTAGGCCGAACAACAACGCACCAGCGCAGAGCGCGGAGTCGGAATCAAACCGGCCCCGCGCTTTTTTGTCTATTTGATTCTTATGATCCTCACGGCGTTTTAGCCATGTCGATTGGCCTGACTTCCAGGTCAACAAACCTTGTCTGACACCTCGCCTAACGCGGTGTAGAGTAAAGACGACAGACGCAAGAAGCGGCTCAGAAGCTAAACGAGGTAAGCATGGAACTCGACAAACAACAGATCAAGCGGCTGCGCGAGCGTCATCATCGTCGTCACGGTATACGCCCTGCACACAGCGAGGCCATGGAGAATGCTACCCGTTTCCTTAAGCAGGCGTTCAACATTCGCGAGGGACGCGCGCCCTATCACGTGATTCGCAAGCGCTTTGTAAACGGGGCGCGCCTGACTGGCTCGCACTTATGCATCCTGATCATTGCCATGTTGATCGCGAGCATCGGCCTCGATATCGACTCGGATATCGCCATTGTAGGTGCCATGCTCATCTGCCCGCTCATGGGCTCGGTCCTTGCCATGGCATATGGCATCGCCACGCTCGACCGCGAGATTACCGTCGAGGCCATTGCCGGTCTCGCGTTGCAGATGGCCTTCTGCCTGATCACGTCCACGCTGTACTTTAAGCTCTCACCGCTCGGCACCACCACGGCCGCTATCATCGACAACTCGACACCCACCGTCTGGGATCTTGCCGTCGCGCTCGCGGGTGGCTTTGCCGGAGGCCTGGGCAACTCGCGCGACCAGGAGCCCGCGACGCTTATCGCGGGCGTGGCCGTGGCAACCGCGCTCATGCCGCCCCTGTGCGCGGCGGGTTACGGCATCGCCATCGCGAGCGGGTCGCTGTTTCTCTCGGCGCTCTACGAATTTGGCATCAACGTTGTCTTTATCGCGCTGGCGGCCGAAGCCGTATTGCTTCTTCTACGTGTACCGCTCAAGCGTGACCTCAACGGCGACGGTATTGTGACCGCCGAGGAAAACGCCGAGGTCGATGAGCTGTCACACAAGGTGCGCCGCCGCATCATCGTGGGCACGGTGATCTTTGCCATCCCCTGCATCGTTATGACCGCGGGGTCTATTGGCTCGGCGCAGGCCGGCGTGCAGGACGGCTATGGCGTCACCGAAACTACGCGCGAGCTTGCCGCGGTACTGCCGGGCTTTAAGGATTACACCGTCGCCGTCGAGACCTCGGCCACCGAAGGCGGGGAGGAGGGCCTCGTCGAGCGCGAGGTTGTCGCCCATGTGACGACAAGCGAGACACTTGGGGCGCACGACCGTCGTGTTGCCCGCAAGCTCATCGACCTCAATGTGCCCGAACTCGATCGCGTGGAGTTCGATGTGAAGTGATGCCGGCGCGGGATGAGCGCTCGCACGGACGCAAGTTATGACGAGGCGCAGACGCGATACGGACGCGAGCAAATAGCGTGGTGCAGTTCACACCCGCGCCCCGCTCGCCGTTTTATTGCCGTGAATCAACTGTCCGCATCGACATCGCCAGACTCCACCATAAACGCCGGATCGGTGCTCACCAGATAAAAACGGGTCACCTTGGTATCTCTAAATAGGTAGAGCAAGCCCTGATCGCGTCGGCGCGAAATATGCGCCACGTGGACCGTACCGAATATTTCGCCGTTTTCATTCTTTAATACCAGAATGTTGGGGTCATCCGTACGCTTAAACTGCCCGTCTGTGCAGATTCCGTCTTGGTCAACCAGCTGCCATCGACAGTTGTCCTCCTCAAGAAAAGCCAGGGTTTCCCGACTCGTTTTGTCATCCCGATAGTAGCCATCAATGGCGAAGCCTTCGGAAGCACATTCCCGCATATAGGATGTTTCTCGACTTATAGCGAACTGCCCCATAGCGCCCAGGAGCACAGCTAGGCAAACCACTGCAAGGGTTATCGAGATAGTACGGCGGCCCATATTAACCAGCCCGATACTTGTTTAACGGAGCGTGAAACATACTTGGTACCTCCGATATCAGAGCAAACGTCACCCGCAGCCCGGCGGCAGTCATATGTTTCCAACATCAAACCATATGGCAACCACTCGCGAGAGGAGTATCGGCGAACGGTGCATTTTTGCGCTCCATTGGTCAAACGTCAACGCGCGCTACAGCTCTTGCCCGATCAATTCAGATTTTGTCGCATACTACCGTAGATCCCCAACGCTTCCACCCCCAAGAGATCATTTTTAGTACGTAAAGAAGCCCTCGCCCGAGCTTTCGCCCAGCTTGCCTTCGTCGAGCATTTTCTTGAGGACGGACGCCATAGCCTTAAAGTTGTAGGGCATCATCATTTTTTTGAGCAGCGGGCTCACCAAGCCCGGCACCTTCTGATACTGCATGACGATGTTGTAGGCCGTCTGGATACCCACCGTGTCGAATACGCGAAACGGACCCTTGGGGGCACCGGTGCCACGCGTCCACGCGAGGTCGATGCTCTTGGGATCGCTCACGCCCGAAACGTACAGGTCAAGGCCCGAAAGCAGCCACGGCACCAGCATGGAATTGAGCAGGTAGCCGTTCTTTTCCTTGTTGACGGGCAGGGCAAGCATACGGATATCGTTGGCAAAGTCGACGAGCTCGTCGAAGTAGCGCTTGTCGGTTTGGTCCTGTGCCATGACCTCGGTCATGTTGTTCTTCCAGATGGAGTTGGCAAAGTGCAGCGACAAGTACTTCTCGGGACGGCCGGTGTACTTGGCAAAGGTGCTCGGCAGCAGCGTGGAGGAGTTGGTCACGACGACGGTCTTTTGCGGGAGTACCGGGGCGAGCTTCTTGTAGAAGTCAATCTTTGCCTGGGCGTCCTCGGCCATAGATTCGATGACCAGGTCAGCGTCGGCCACGGCCTTGGCAAGATCGAGCTCCAGCTTGAGTGTGGAGTAGGCACGCTCGACGGCGGCGAGCGCCGCTTCCTTGTCGAAGGGCTGGGTGCCATCGGCGATACCGGCGCACCACTCGCCCGTACCGTCCGCCATGCCCTCGATTGCCGCGATGTACTCCTTGCGCACGTGATCGATCTTGGGCTGGGTGCGGCCGATGCTGCCCTCGCTGCGCAGCCAAATCGTTACATCAAAGCCGCAGTAGGCAGCCTGAAAGGCAATCTGGCTTCCCAACACGCCGCCGCCGGCAACACAAACGGTCTTGTAGCTCATGGAACGGTCCTCTCTTACGTAATTCCATAGATGTGTATTTATTCAACCGTAAGGATGGCACGCGCAGGGGTTGGGTTCTATAAACGGGCGGTATTTCGCGGCAAACGGCTACATATGTTCATTATCTCAGGGCTTCAAGGGCAATTTATGGTGCCACCGAGACGTCATTTTCGAAAGTATGCGGCAAACTCCGGAACTCTTGAGCACATCCTGGTTTTTCACCAATAAAACCGCAGGTACAGAGCTTGGACATATCCGGTGTGCTCGGCCTATTCAGATTTTGCCGCATACTTCCGAAATCTAAGTTCGCAAAGGGTGATAGTTGGGGCGTTTACGCAACATATGTCCAGCAAAAACGGGTGGTAGCCGGCACGGCTGCCACCCGTTTGTCTCATATCTAGCCCATAGCGGGCAAGCTACTTCTTAATGCCGCGTCCCAGACGCTTGGCGACCGATGTGACGGCCTCCTCGCTGGCCGGCCCGCAGCTCACGCAGCCATCGTGGGCACGCATCTGGCCGGTGACCTCGTCCATCGCGAGCGGCGCCACCTTCTCGAGCTTAAAGCCCTTGCCGGCGCGCATGTTTTCCTTTGCCACGCTGATCATAAGCTTAATACGGTTGAGCTGGTTGACCTCGGACGCACCAGGATCATAGTCCACCGCGACGATGTTGCTCTCGGGATGCTGACGGCGCAGTTCCTTGATCACGGCCTTACCCACCACGTGGTTAGGCAGGCACGCGAAGGGCTGCGTGCAGATGATGTTGGGTGCGCCATGATCGATCAGGTCGAGCATCTCGGCCGTGAGCAGCCAGCCCTCGCCCATGTTGTTGCACACCGAAAGCACCGTACGGGCCTTGTCCGCCATGGTGCCGATGCGCTCGGGCGCCTCGAAGCGGCGGGACTTCTCGAGCATCTCCTCCACCGGCGTGCGCATCCAGTCCACAAGCTTGATGAGCGCTTGCATGCCCGCGCGTGTAGTAGCAGAGCTTCCCAGCTCGTCTTTCTGCAGCTCGGCGTTGCTCATGGAGTAGAGGAAGAAGTCGAGCAGGCCCGGTACCACGGCCTCGCAGCCCTCGCGCTCGATGACATCGACCACGTGGTTGTTTGCCGTGGGATGGAACTTGACCAAGATCTCGCCGACCACGCCCACGCGCGGCTTAGTACCCTCGCCCACGAGCGGCATGGTGTCGAACGCTCGGATGGCCTCGCGGCACAGCTTGGTGTAGTTGTGGCGGTTGAACTTGGGCGCCAACTTGCGGGCGCGCGCCATGTACTCCTCGTAGAGCGCGTTGGCGGCACCGGGCGTGGCCTCGTACGGGCGGCAGCGGTAGAGCATCTGCATCATCACGTCGCCAAAGAGCACCGCGTAGACTGCCTGCTTAAGCAGCGCCGGCGTAATCTTAAAGCCGGGGTTGTCCTCGCCCAGCGCCACGGCCGAAAGCGAGATCACCGGAATCTCGGGGTGACCGCTCTCGCGCAGGGCCTTGCGGATGAGTGCGATGTAGTTGGTGGCACGGCAGCCGCCGCCGGTCTGGCTGATGACCACGGCGGTCTTGGACAGGTCGTACCGACCGCTCTCGATGGCCTCCATAATCTGGCCCGTCACCAGAATCGACGGGTAGCAAATGTCATTGTTCACATAGCGCAGGCCAGCCTCGACGGCATCGTGGTCGGTCGAGGGCAGCAGCTCCAAGTTGTAGCCGGCACCGCGGAACACCTCTTTGACCAGGTCAAAGTGGATCGGCGCCATCTGCGGGCACAGGATGGTATAGCCCTCGTCGCGCATCTGCTCGGTAAAGGGCACCTTGGGCCACGCGGTCGAGGCGCTCTCTCGCTGCGCCTCGAACGTGTACTTGCGGCTCGCGAACGCGGGGACATCCGTGGAGGGCGCCACCGGCGCGGCGTCGCCCTGCTCGTAGGCCTCGCCCGCTGCCGTAGCCTCGGCCAAGCGCTCGGCCTCCTGGTCCTTAAGCGCGGCCATGAGCGAGCGGATGCGGATGCGCGCGGCGCCCAGGTTGGACACCTCATCGATCTTGAGCACGGTGTAGATCTTGCCGCTGGCTTCCAGAATCTCCTGCACCTGGTCGGTGGTCAGGGCGTCCAAGCCGCAGCCGAAGGAGTTGAGCTGAATCAGGTCCAAATCGTTGCGCATCGTCACAAAACGGGCGACGGCGTACAGGCGGCTGTGGTACATCCACTGATCGACGACGCGAATCGGACGCTCGGGCTTTACCAGATGCGCGAGCGAATCCTCGGTAAAGACCGCAAAACCAAAGCTTGAGATAAGCTCGGGCAGGGCGTGGTTGATCTCGGGGTCGTTATGGTAGGGACGACCGGCGAGCACGATGCCGTGACCGCCGTGGTCCTCGACCCACTTAAGAGCCTCCTCGCCCATGGTCTGGATGTCCTCGTGGAAACGCGCATCGGCCTCAAAGGCGGCGTTGACGGCGGCATCGACCTCGGAACGCGTGATCTTGGGCCCACGCACGCGACCGCGACCGGCTTGCGCATCGGCCACACGGTCGACGGCGAGCACCTGGTACAGACGGCGCTTGAGCTCGGTCTTGTCATGATAGGGCACAAACGGGTACAGGAACTCGATATTCTGCTCGCGAATCTCATCGATATTGAGCGCCAACGCCGTGGGGTAGCTCATGACGATGGGGCAGTTGTAGCAGTTACCGGCCGTCGGGTCCTCCTTGCGCTCCCAGCGCACGCACGGCATCCAGATAAAGTCGACATCGCGGTCGATGAGGTTCATAACGTGGCCGTGGCTCATCTTTGCCGGGTAGCACACGCTCTCGGACGGCATGGACTCGATGCCCGCCTGGTAGGTCTTTTTGCTCGACTGGTCGGACAGCTGCACGCTAAAGCCCAAGCGCGTAAAGAACGCGTGCCAGAAGGGGTAGTTCTCGTACATGTTGAGCGCGCGCGGGATGCCGACGGTGCCGCGCGGGGCCTCGTCGGGGCTCAGCACCTCGCGGTTAAAGAGCAGATCGTTCTTCTTTTTGAAGAGGTTGGGCGCCTCGGTCTTTTGCTTTTTGTGGCCGGCACCCTTCTCGCAGCGGTTACCGGTAATGAAGCGCCTGCCGCCGCCAAAGTCGTTGACGGTGAGCTGGCAGTTGTTGGAGCAGCGGCCGCAGCGGACATGCTTTTGCGTCACGGTGAGGTGCGCGATGTCCTCGGCCGAAAGGATGGTCGAGGTGCCGTCGGCGCCGGCGCGATCGCGGGCGAGCAGGGCCGCACCATAGGCGCCCATGCAGCCGGCGATGTCGGGACGCACGGCATGAACGCCGGTGAGCTGCTCAAACGCGCGCAACGTGGCGTCGGACATAAAGGTGCCGCCCTGAACGATCACCTGGCTGCCGATCTCCTTGGGGTCGCGCAGCTTAATGACCTTGAACAGGGCATTCTTGATGACGGAATAGGACAGGCCGGCCGCGATGTCGCCCACCGTGGCACCTTCCTTTTGCGCCTGCTTGACGCGCGAGTTCATAAAGACCGTGCAGCGACTGCCCAGGTCGACGGGGGCCTTGGCATGGATGGCGGCATCGGCAAACGCGCGCACGTCCATGTTCATAGACACGGCGAAGCTCTCGATAAAGCTGCCGCAGCCCGATGAGCAGGCCTCGTTGAGCATGATGTGCTCAATCACGCCGTCCTTAACGCGCAGACACTTCATGTCCTGGCCGCCGATGTCCAGGATGAACTCGACGCCGGGCAGGAATGCCTTGGCGCCACGCAGGTGCGCAACGGTCTCGATCTCGCCGGAGTCGGCCTTGAGGGCCTCGATGAGCAGCGCCTCGCCGTAGCCCGTGGTGGTCACGTGGCCGATGGTACAGCCGGCGGGGATGTGGTTGTAGAAATCGGCCATGATGACCTTGGCCGTGCCCAGGATGTCGCCGTTGTTGTTGCCGTACCAGGTGTGCAACAGCTGGCCGTCCTCGCCCACGAGCGCGGCCTTCATGGTGGTGGAGCCGGCGTCGATACCGATGAACACGCGGCCGGTGTAGCCGTCGAGCTTGCCCTTGGGGACGACTTCGGTGTCGTGGCGACCCTTGAACTCGGCAAAGTCCTCGACGGTGGCAAAGAGCGGGTCCAGGCGCTCGACCTCGGCGCCCTGCGTGTCACCCAGGGCATCGATGGCCTCGATGAGCCGCGGGAACGTGCTGAGCTTGTTGGACTCATGCGCCATGGCGGCACCGCTCGCCACAAACAGGTGGGCATTTTGGGGCACGATACGGTGCTCCTCGTCCAGGTTGAGCGTGAGGTAGAAGCGGTGGCGCAGCTCGGAGAGGTACTGCAGCGGGCCGCCCAGGAAGGCGACGTTGCCGCGGATGGGGCGGCCGCACGCCAGGCCCGAGATGGTCTGGGTCACGACGGCCTGGAAGATGGAGGCAGCCACGTCCTCGGGGCGGGCACCTTCGTTGAGCAGCGGCTGCACGTCGGTCTTGGCAAAAACGCCGCAGCGGCTGGCGATGGGATAGATGGTGGTGGCGTTGGCCGCGAGCTTGTTGAGGCCGCTCGCGTCGGTGTGCAGCAGGGTTGCCATCTGGTCGATGAAGGCGCCCGTACCGCCGGCGCAGGTGCCGTTCATGCGCTGCTCGATGCCGTTGTCGAAGTAGATGATCTTGGCGTCCTCGCCGCCCAGCTCGATGGCGACGTCGGTGGCCGGGATGAGGGTCTCGACGGCGCGTTTGCTGGCGATGACCTCCTGGACAAACTCCAGGTCGAGCCACTGGGACAGCAGCAGGCCGCCCGAGCCGGTAATGGCGCAGGTCATCTGGGCCGTCGGCAGCACGGTCGCGGCACCCTCGAACAGGTCGCGGGCGCAGGCACGGACGTCGGTGTGATGGCGCTGGTACTTGGCGTAGACGATCTGGTTGTCGTCGTTGAGCACGGCGAGCTTAACGGTGGTGGAGCCCACGTCGATGCCCAGGTGCAGGTTGCCACGAGCGTTCTCGGGGTTGAAGATTGCATCTTCGGGGGCGTGGGCGGCGGCTACGGGCTCAGCGGCGGTAGCGGGCTCACCAGTGACGGACGCCTCCCCTGCCGCGTTCTTGGCATCGGCAACTGCCTCGGCAACTTTCTCGGCTGCCGCGGTCGCGGCCTTCTGCGCAGCGTCCACCACGGCGGGCGCGGCCTCGCGTGCGGCAGCAACCATGCGGTCCTTGATGCCCTCGACGAGTTTGCTCATTGTCTCTCCTCTTAGTTGTTGGACTCGACGGTTGCGGCGGTGTCGACCGCGTCCTCGAGCTGCAAATTCAAAAGCTTCATGCCGTATTCCGGCACGTTGATATCGATGGGTTGGCCATACAGGTCGCCGGGGCGCACAAAGGCGATAACCGTCATAATGCGCGCCATGGCCTCGGGCGATTCGGTGAGCCCACGCTCAAACCAGCGCTGAATCATGCCGACCTCGGCGCTCACGACGTAGGTGACGTAGTAGTCAAAGAACGTGCCCAGCGCCAGGCCCAAAATGCCCGTCTGCGCACGCGGCACCACAGCCTCACGCGCGGTGTCGATAATCCTTTTAATAAAGGCCTGGTCGCCGCCCGGACCCAGCAGCGCACCGATTAAGTCGCGGTTGGCCGCAAGATAACGCAGCAGCTCAACCGAACCGGGCGCCGGCTCGAGCTCGTCAATGTTACGGTAAAGATCGGGCAGCTGAGCTGAGGTGATGAGCTCAATGCGCTCACGGATCTCGGCCAGCAAGCCGTCCTCGATTTGATTGATAAAGTCGGGAATATCGCGATAGTGCGAATAGAACGTGCGGCGCGTAAGGCCAGCACGCTCGGTGAGCGACGCGACATTAATGCGCGAAAGGTCGCCGCTTTCGGCAAGCTCGCTGGCAAGTGCCTGGCGAAGGGCACGCTGCGAGCGAAGGGACCGGCGATCGCATTTCTCGAGCTGGGACAAGCGTCCTCCTTGTTACTCAGCCTGTGCGCTATTGCACAGTGCGAGTATTATTGCACACCGTGTGTATCAACACGTAAAGGCAATATTTGGGATGTGACAAAGGGACAGTCCCTTTGTCCCTTATTCGATGACGGTGCGGGAGTTTTGCTTGCGCATGGTGGCGAGCATGTGTTTGGGGACGGCGTGGACCATGCAGCTGCCGATAGTTGCGCTCGCGGCGACCTTGGCTGCATCGCTGCCGTTTTTGGTCGCGTAGCTGTGGCGGAAACGCTTGAGCATGGCGATGTCGTTGCCGCCGTCTCCATAGACCGCGACCTCGTCCTCGGCAATACCGTAGTAGCCCGCCAGCCAGGCCACGCTCTCGCCCTTGTTGCATGCCACGTCCGTGATCTCGAACATCACCGGATCGAACGGCGCGTTGACCACATGGTCCGAGCGCTCGGCAAGATATGCCTTAAGGTCACGCTCCAGCTCGGGCGAGGTCACGCGGCAGTTGATCTTGCACACATCGTGGCGCAGGATGTCACCGATCGACTGGTCAAAATACTGTTCCTCGTGATACCCGCCGCGTGCACGCATGCCGCGCATCACAATACGCTTGATGGGGCTGTCCTTTTTAAAGCCCGCCTGATGCATCTCGAACGAACCGCTCGAGTACATGCCATCGGGCGTGGAGCAATCAAAGCAAATGTCCGGAAACGCCTTGAGCAGTTCCTCAGTGACTTGCGGATCGATGGTCCAGGTCTTGAGCACCTCACCATGGCTGTCGCGCACGATGGACCCATTGGAGCAGCAGGCGTCAAGCGCCAGGCCCGTAAAGCCATGCTCGCCAATCGGCAACGTTGAGCGTCCAGTCGCGGGAACCACATGCAAGCCAGCCTCGGTCAGCTCGCGGATGGCACGGCGGATGGTCCCATCCGCCTCATGCAGTGCGTTCAGCAGCGTTCCGTCTAAATCACTCGCGAACATCTTGATCATGGGCGTGCCTCTCCTTCGTCTACACGATATTGTAGACGAGAACGGGCGTGCCCCAAGAGAGGCACGCCCGTCAGGCGAAAGATTGTCCTACACCGCGGCGGGGCCGTGCTCGCCGGTGCGGATGCGGATGACTTCTTCGACCGGCTCGACCCAGATCGTGCCATCTCCAACGGTGCCGTAATCTTGGAAACGGCGCGGCAACGGACGCGAAACCAACGGGAAATACGCGAGCAAGGAAGCCGTGAGTGCGTCCGTCCCAGCTAGCGCCGGAACAGCTCGCGGGCTCGGTCGCGAAGGTCGGTGGCTCGGATGACGCCCTCGTAGCGGTTGATGCGCAAGCGCGGGAAGGCATTAAAGAAGCGCAGGTCGCGACGGCTGAGCGACACGCTCGGCACCGGACGGCTCATGCGCTTGCCGGCAAGGCGACGACTGAGTGACGGACGCGGCATGCTCGGCGCGGCATCGGCCACGCGGCGGGCAGCGAGTGCCAGGCCGCGAGCACCATCCGCGATAAACGTCGGCATCGAAGCCTTCTCGCGCAGGGCATCGAGCGCGGCGTCACCCAGCTCGGCCAGCCACGCGTTAACGGCACGGCTGCGGATGTGCGTCTGTGTCACCGAGTCAATCGTCGATTCGGGAATGCGCTCGAGCATTGAGTCCGAGGCATCGGCAAGCGACTCGTTGATGCGGTCGGCAAGGTCGGCCCGGACGCGCTCCAGCTGATCGGACAGACGCCGCCAGCTCGCCAACGAGCACACCGCGTCAACCATCATCGCGACCGCGACGACAAAGGCGGACAGCCGCACAATCAGCACCGGCAGATGGCCAAGCAGCCCCAGCAATGCCGGCTCCACTAAACGGCAAATGCACAACGCACCCAGGCCAAACGCGCAGGCCCAGTACAGGCAGATGCGCCCGTGCAGGTTAAACGGCAGATGCGAATAGTCCCAAAAGCGAGCGCCCGTTGTTTTTTCCAACAGCACACCAACACTGTATTCGATCACGCTGCATACGAGCGCTGCAGCGACAAACTGGCTCGAGGCATCCGGAATCCCGCGCAACAGCAGCCAGCAGGCAATGCCGCCCGCGCCATAGATGGGGCAGCACGGCCCCAGCAAAAAGCCACTGTTGGCAAATCGTCCGTGGTTGAGCATGGCGCAGACTGTCGACTCCCACACCCAGCCGCAAAAACCGTAGAAGGCAAACGAGAGCACCAGCGCCGAGAGCGGACAGGCGGCAAGCGTCGCGCCGTCAAATGCCATGTCGATCGCGGTTTCCACCGTCTACCCTCTCCTCTTTTCGCTCGAATCTTTGCTCGAACCGTCACTCGTGCCCTCGTTCAAATCGTTCGCGCCGCCTTTGCGCGGCAGACGGCCGGCAATCGTCTCGCGCAGTGCGCACCATTTATCCGCCAGGCACACAATCCATGCCTCACGACACGTCGGCGGCACCGGTACCAGCGGAAACATATGCCGTACGATAATATTCCGCTCGCGCGGCGTCAGCTCAAAATCTTCCTCCGCACGCGCCAAGGCAAAAAACGGGTGACGAAAGCCATGCAGTCGATGGCTTGGGTCGGGATCGTGCCAGTCATAGAGAAAGTAATCGTGCAGCAGGGCCCCGCGCAGCAGCGATAAGCGGTCGACGGAGATACCGACGCGGCCCAGGCGCTCGGCAAAGGACAGACTTGCCCGCGCTACCGAGGTCACATGCGTATAGACCGTCACATCGCCATGTTGGATAAACTCATGCATCAGGTCCAAGCGGCCCGCCTGGGCAAGCTGACGGGCGGCATCGTCGACCTCGCGCGCGATTTTCTCGGCACGAACGGTATCGGACATGCGGCCTCCTTCCGGCGGCGCTCGGCGGCAAGCCGCGGCCTGCGCGCAATGAATAAAATCATCATCGAATTTACCAGTATGGCATCGGACAAAACGTTTTGCCCCACCAGTTGGCGAATTACCGCGCCGCCGTCACATATCAAACGCCAAAATGTGCGAGACTGTCTTGTGCAATTGTGCCGGCCGAGGGAGTGCCGGCGCACGATTCGCATGGAGTAACCCACAACGATGCTGCTTACGCAAACGACAACGCCCGAGGACGTCAAGGCTCTCGATCGCGCCGAGCTTCCGCTGCTCTGCGGCGAGATCCGCCACGCCATCCTCGAAAGCTCCGCCGCCGTCGGCGGGCACGTTGCCCCCAACCTGGGCGTCGTTGAGCTTACGGTTGCGCTCCATCGCGTGTTTAACTCCCCCATCGACAAGATTGTCTTTGATGTTTCGCACCAGACCTACGCCCACAAGGCGCTGACTGGGCGCGCGTACACTTATATCGACCCGGCACGCTACGGCGAGGCCTCTGGTTTTGCCAATCCTGACGAGTCCGAGCACGACCTGTTCGCCATGGGCCACACCTCCACGTCGGTGAGCCTGGGCTGCGGCTTGGCGCACGCTCGTGACCTGGCGGGCGATGCGTACAACGTCATCACCATCATTGGCGACGGTTCGCTTTCGGGCGGTCTGGCGTTTGAGGGCTTTAACAATGCCGCCGAGCTCGACAGCAACCTGATCATCATCGTCAACGATAACGACCAGTCCATCGCCGAAAACCACGGTGGCCTGTATCGCAATCTGGCCGAGCTACGCGCCAGCAACGGCACCTGTGAGCGCAACGTTTTCCGCGCGATGGGGCTCGACTACTGCTATCTGGACACCGGCAACGATGTGTTGGCCCTGGTCGACACGCTGCAGGAGCTGCGCGATATCGATCATCCCATCGTGCTGCACGTCTCCACCGCAAAGGGCAAGGGCTTTGAGCCAGCCCAGAGCGACCCCGAGCGCTGGCATCATGTGGGTCCGTTTGACATGGCGACTGGGCGCAAGCTCTGCCCGGGCCATCCGAGCGAGCCTGCGCCGCGCACCTATGCCGACATTACGGGCGAGGCGCTCAGCGCCGCCATCGAGCGCGATCCGCAGGTCGTGGGCATCACGGCCGCCACGCCCTACATTATGGGCTTTACACCCGAGCTTCGCGCTGCCGCCGGCAAACAGTTCGTCGATGCGGGCATTGCCGAGGAGCACGCTGTGACCTTTGCCACCGCGCTTGCACGCTCGGACGCCAAGCCAGTCTTTGGTGTGTACGGCACGTTTTTGCAGCGCGCCTACGACGAGCTGTGGCACGACCTGTGCCTCAACGACGCCCCGGCAACCATCCTGGTGTTTGGCGCGTCGATCTTTGGCACCACATCCGAGACGCACCTCTCGTTCTTCGATATTTCCATGCTGGGCGCTCTTCCCAACATGCACTACTTGGCGCCGGCCTGCATGGAGGAATATCTGTCCATGCTGAGCTGGTCGCTCGACCACCGCGAGCATCCCGTGGCGATCCGCGTACCGGGCATTGGCCTGGTGAGCCGTCCCGACCTTGCGCCCGCCGAAGGCACCGACTACAGCGCCGTTCGCTACAACGTGGTGCGCCAGGGTCGCGACGTAGCAGTGCTCGCGCTCGGCGATTTCTTTGAGCTGGGCGAGCGCGTGGCAAACCGCTTGGCTGCCGAGTACGGTATCGAGGCCACGCTCGTCAACCCGCGCTTTGCAACCGAGCTTGACCGTGAGTTCCTCGACAGCCTTGTCGCTGAGCATCGCGTTGTCGTCACCCTCGAGGACGGCATCTTGGACGGTGGCTGGGGCGAGCGCGTGGCATGTTATCTGGCCTGCACGCCGCTGCGCACGCGCACCTTTGGCATCGCCAAGGGCTTCCCCGACCGCTACGACCCCAACGAGTTGCTCGCTCAGAACGGCATGACGGTCGAGAACATGGCCGCCGAAGCCGTAAGGCTACTCAACGAGTAAGAAAACCTCCGCAAGGGAAGCACCCCTGCGGAGGTTTTTGTTTTCACGACACGATTATCTCAATCTGTAACATCTAGGGCCCGAATTTCCGTCTACCTGTTACAGATTGAGATAAGACATCTTAGTCCCAGACCTTTGTCTCAATCTGTAACAGATAGGGACCTTTTGGCCGTCCAGATGTTACAGATTGAGACATTCGAATTCCCCTGAAGAGAAAATCTCGATCTGTAACAGTTACTCGGCAAAAACGGCTGCAGATGTTACAGATTGAGACAAAGCAGCGAGACAGGCCACCACATCTGCAAGAACCACCACAAAGGTGCCTGTCCCTTTTTGGTAGGTACAATAACCCATAAGGTAAGTATGTTTCTGAGTTATTTCGTGTTGACCCATTTGAGCGCGATGGGGTATAACTCTACTCAACCGCTAGGGATTTTATTGAGAAAGGTGTTCTCCCATGAGCAAGAACCTCTCCCAGCAGGTCGTTCTCGACCGCCGCGGCTTCGTTGCCGCCACCTTCGCAACCGTCGCCGGCCTTGGTCTTGCCGGCTGCTCCGACACCAGCGCCGAGGCCGACAAGGGTTCCGCCGCCGGCTCCTCCAAGAGCTCCGAGGATACCGAGGCTTCCACCACGCTCGACGCCAAGACGTTCGACAAACTTGTCGACAACGGCCCCAAGGCCGATGACGACGCCATCGCCGCCAGCACCTGGGCCACGGCCGTCAAGGATGCCGGCGTCTTTACGATCGGTGGCGTCCAGACCTCCACGCTCTTCTCCCTCCTCAACGAGAAGGACGGTCAGACCCGCGGCTTCGACGCCGGTATCGCACAGCTCCTGTCCAACTACATTCTGGGCGAGAACAAGGTCGAGATCACCCAGGTGACCTCTGACACGCGTGAGTCCGTCCTGCAGAACGGCCAGGTCGACGCCGTCTTTGCCACCTACACCATCACTGACGAGCGCAAGAAGCTCGTCTCCTTTGCCGGTCCCTATTACTACACGCAGCAGACCATCCTGGTACTCGCCGATAACGACGACATCAAGAGCGTCGACGACCTGGCCGACAAGAACGTCGCCGTCCAGTCCGGCTCCAACGGCCCCGCCATCCTGGAGGAGCTCGCTCCCAAGGCCAGCCAGCAGGAGTTCAAGACCGACGAGGAGGCCCGCCAGGCACTCCAGCAGGGTCGCGTTGACGCCTACGTCATCGACAACAACATGCAGCAGAGCGCCCTGGTCCGCGAGCCCGGTAAGTACAAGATTGCCGGCAAGCCCTTCGGCAGCAAGGAGCCCTATGGCATCGGCCTGCCGCTCGATTCCGACGGCGTCGCCTTCGTCAACGACTTCCTTAAGAAGATTGAGGACGACGGCACCTGGACCGAGCTGTGGCAGATCTGCATCGGCGACCGCACGGGCGACACCAATGTTCCCGAGCTGCCCGAGATCGGCGCCTAGGCAGCGAGCCTGGTAACGACCGCAATGAAACCATACGGAAACGCATGATGCGCTTTATTGCGGTAAACTGTTTCCTCACTGAGTTGTCGGGGCTTCCGTACACACGGGAGCCCCTTTCCTTACCGGCGGGAGGTCCGCATGAGTCTCTCCGAGCTCTGGTCGCTCTATGGCCAGAACTATATCGACGCGCTGCTAGCAACCTGGGGCATGACGCTTGAGTCGTTTGCCATCGCCATGGTGCTGGCCGTCGCCGTCACCGTGATGCGCGTGTCGCCGCTCAAGCCGCTGCGCGTCTTTGGCGACCTGTATGTCCAGGTCTTCCGTAACATCCCCGGCATCGCGCTGCTCATTATCGTCGTCTATGCGCTGCCCCCGCTCAAGGTCGTCCTGCCCTACCGCACCTGCGTCATCGTCGCCACAGTGCTCTTGGGTTCTGCCTTTGGCTCCGAGAACTTTATGAGCGGCATCAACACCGTCGGTGTCGGCCAGGTGGAAGCCGCCCGCTCGCTGGGCATGAGCTTCAGCCGTATCCTCGCCAAGATCGTGATTCCGCAGGCGCTGCGCTCGAGCGTGCTGCCCATGACCAACCTCTTTATCGCCGTCATGCTCACCACCGCGCTCGGCAGTCAGGTGCCGCTTAAACCGCAGGAGCTCACCGGCGTGGTGAGCTACATCAACACGCGCTCGCTCGGCGGCGTCGCCGCGTTCTTTATCTCGGCGCTCGGCTACCTGGGCACGGCCTTTGTGGTGAGCCACATTGGCAACTATATCGATAAGAAGGTGAGGATCCTCCGATGAGCAAGCACTCCACCTCCGCGCTCACCATGCGCGATGCGCTCTACGAGGCTCCCGGCCCCAAGATGCGCGCCAAGATTCGCGTCGGCACCGCCATCTCACTTGTTGCCGTGGCCGCGCTCATCGCTCTGGTACTGCAGCGCTTTTATGTGACCGGCCAGCTTTCGGTCCATTACTGGTACTTCTTTACGCACCTCACCACCTGGAAGTTCCTGCTTGCCGGTTTTGAGGGCACAGTAAAGGTCGCGCTCACCGCCGGCGCCATCGCGCTGGTACTGGGCTTAGCCCTCATGCTCGGCCGTACCAGCGACATCAAGCCGCTGCAGCTGGTCTGCCGCGTGCTCACCGATTTCTTCCGTGGCGTGCCGAGCCTGCTATTCATCTACTTCTTCTTTTTGGTGCTGCCCCAGTACAAGATCGCGCTGCCGTCGTTTTGGATGCTCACGCTTCCCGTCGCGCTCGCCGCAGCCGGCGTACTCGCCGAGATCTTCCGCGCCGGCGTCAATGCCGTGCCGCGCGGCCAGGTCGAGGCAGCCCAGGCGCTCGGTCTCTCCAAGGCTAAAATCACCTTTAAAATCGTGCTGCCGCAGGCCATTCGGTTTATCATTCCGTCGTTGATTTCGCAGCTTGTGGTCGTCGTCAAAGACACCACCGTCGCCTACGTGGTGAGCTACCCCGACCTTATGCAAAACGCCCGCGTGCTCATTACCAACTACGACGCCCTCGTGTCGGTCTACCTGGTGATCGCGGTCATCTATATCCTCATCAACGTCGCAATCAACAAGGCCGCTGTCTACGTTTCGCACAAGACCGGCGCGACCATCATTCGCTAACGATTTACCATTTCGAGTCATAAGGAGCCGAGCACCATGGCACAGAGCACTTCTTCTACCGGTAATCAGCCGCTGATCGAGCTCAAGCACGTCGATAAGCACTATGGCGATCTGCACGTCCTCAACGACATCAATCTCTCGGTCGACCGCGGCGAAGTCGTCGTCGTGATCGGCCCCTCGGGCTCGGGCAAGTCGACCATGTGCCGAACCATCAACCGCCTGGAAACCATCGACTCGGGCGAGATCCTCATCGAGGGCGAGCCTCTGCCGCAGGAAGGCAAGGATCTTGCCCGCATGCGCGCCGAGCTGGGCATGGTGTTTCAGCAGTTCAACCTGTTCGCGCATATGACGGTGCTGCAGAACGTCATGCTGGGGCCGGTCGACGTGCTGGGCGTGTCCAAGGAGGAAGCTCGTGAGCGCGCCATGGACCTGCTGAGCCGCGTGGGCGTTGCCGAACAGGCCGACAAGGTGCCCGCTCAGCTCTCGGGCGGCCAGCAGCAGCGCGTGGCCATTGCCCGCTCGCTCGCCATGCAGCCCAAGGCCATGCTCTTCGACGAGCCCACGAGTGCCCTTGACCCCGAGATGATCAACGAGGTGCTCGAGGTCATGGTCCGCCTGGCCCAGCAGGGCATGACGATGATCGTCATTACGCACGAGATGAACTTCGCCCGCCGCGTTGCCGACCGCGTCGTGTTTATGGCCGACGGCCAGATCGTGGAAACCGGCACGCCCGACGAGTTCTTTGACCACCCCCAGACCAAGCGCGCCCAAGACTTCCTCAACTCCATCAAGGGCCACTAGCCCAATTGCCATATCTGCTCGCCATGACCATCCAAACTCGAAAGCAACACCTATGATCGGAACTCACACTTCATCGTCATACACCCCGCACGTCGACGTCGATCCCGCCGACCGCCCGCTCATCCTCGTCGCACCGCGCTGGGAAGAGGCGAAGCCGTTTTTAAGCGAGACGCTCTCCCCCAACGAGGAAATCGCAAGTGTCTTTGTCGATGCCATCCTTGCCGCCGGCGGCCTGCCGCTGCAGATGTCCATCACCGAGGACATTGAGGTCATCCGCCATTACGTCGATATCGCCGACGGTATCGCTATTCCCGGCGGCCCGGATGTCAACCCCAAACGTTGGGGCGATGATCGACCCTACGACCCCACGCTGTGCTGTGAGATCCGCGATAGCTTTGAATTTAAGCTGGTCGGCGAGGTACTCCGCGCCAAAAAGCCGCTCTTTACCACCTGCCGCGGCACGCAGTTGCTCAATGTCGCCACTGGCGGCACCCTGTGCATGGACGTGCCGAGCCTGGGCGCTCGCGAGGGCCGCACGCAGTGGCGCCATACCCACGTGCTCAACGACCCCGTACATCCCGTCGAGGTCGTGCCGGGCTCGCTGCTGGAGCGCGCGCTTGGCGGGCACAGGCTGATCCAGACCAACTCGGCACATCACTGCTGCGTCGACCGTCTGGGTAAGAGCACGCGTTTGGTCGCCAAGGCAACCGACGGTGTTCCCGAGTGCATCGAGGTCGAAGGCCAACCATTCTGTCTAGGCGTGCAATGGCATCCCGAGTACACGTGGAAGACGCTCGAAACCGACTTTAACCTGTGGAAGTCGTTTGTCGAGGCGGCGGCAAAGGTAAAGCAGGCCCGCTAGCTCGCGAACCACTCAGGTTAAAGCCTCCTAAGCCGGGGGGGGCGGACACCAGCTACGGTGCCCGCCCCCCTGTATTTGATATGCTCGGTATGATTATCCCTCACAAACAATCAGAGAAATCTTGACCGCAATCGGTCGACAGTAAAGCAAATGATAAAAACGCTTGCTACGTTTATGAGGCAGTCAATTAAAATCGAGATGCATTGACCATTCCCCAACGGGGTCACGCCGCAAATCCACATGAGCATCGAGGCTGGAAGCGGAAGCATGGAATTGGCCCCGATCTGTATGTAGATCGCTACGACGTTGACAAGCAACAGCATGCCAATCGGACCGAAGCCGGACCCAAAATAGGAAACAACGATTACGCAAGAAACCACGTATGCAAGGCAGGCAGCGGCAGCAAGAACAAGTCGATAGCAAAATACATGCAGGTTGAAATACTGCTGAGCATCCGAAACGATTGCACAGTTAAGACAGTACAAAACGACACTCGACAGGACAAACGCGCCCAAAAGGGCAAAAGAAGATAGCACCACTCGCGCAACGATAGCGCACACACGCTTCCCTCCCCGAGCCTCCGACAACCCCCACGGTTCCTCAATAAAGCCCGAACTGACAAAGCGCGGTACAATGCAAGCCGCGATGAACGGAAAGAACAATGCATGAGCCAACGGGGCTACGTTGAACAGCAGACCACGAAAAACCTCTGCATTACCAAATAGAAGGACATCCTCCGCCGATAGCCGAAGCGTCGGGTCTGGGAAAAAACCCAAGAAACTGTTCTCACGGAGGCTACAGAACCACATCGGGAAAGAAGTAAGCTGCAATATCACCATGTACGCATAAATTACCAGGATTAAGGCGTACGCCCATTTGCTCACATGCTTCAATTCTGACTGGAGAAGTCTTTTAATCTGACGAGCCATTGAGCACACCCCCAGCGCGAAAGCTCAAGAGAGCGTAAATCAATACCGATAGACAGCTGGCTGCCACGCCATATCCCAGAAGCGTCAGCTGCCCCATATCGCTATACCCAAGGGCACATCCGACTCCAAGGTACGGCCCCGGAAGGAAGAAGATCCATCGCAAGGATGGTATAGGTGCCTGAAGGAAAGCTCCGTAGAGCGTCAAGCTCATGACAAATCCAACTATCACCACGGCCCCGCTCAATACAGCGCTGCCCGTTATCCGATAGATGGTCACCGTCTCCAGCGCAACCGATATCACCAATACGGCGTTGACTATCATTGCGGGCAAAAATGCAGTCAGCATGCTATGCGCATAGTTTTGCCCTCCACGTGTTATCGCTATTACAAACAGAAGAAGGCAAAGCGCACTATATGCTGCGCCGATTATTAAAGCAGACGAAAGTACATGTGCCAGAACCCCGTTAAAGCGGGCAAGACCTCTTGCTGAAGAAATTCGGCATCCCTCTTCATAGCCGCGCTCCTGTAAAATCGCCAGGCAAACGATGAGCGGAACGAACAGAGAGGTGCCGGCAAAAGCACTGCGCACAAGGGACTCATCAGGCGCAGAAGAGTCGATTACATTCCAAAAGAATCCAATATCCTCCCCGCAAACGCTATTGCCAAAGGCTAGCAACGTTGTTCCGCTTTTTAGAAAGACACCGAAGAGAAGGCCGAACGCCAGCATAAGCGCAAGACAAAACTGCGCCGGAAACATCCTGTGTAAACGCATCATGTCCGCCTTTATGGGATGGATCGCCCGCTTCATAGCGAGACCGCCTTCATCAAGCGCCTGTAATACTCTTTTAGGGATGGCGCCTCATCCCTTATGACGTCCATCGGTTCCTTTTTCAGCAGTTCGCCGTCATGAAGAAACAGGCAGCTTGTTGCAACCGATGCCAACTCATCCAAATCATGACTAGAGATGAGCATGGTCTTACCCTGCTCTCGATTCAATCGACCGATAAGGGCCCATATACTCTCGATGCCCAACGGATCCAATCCATTTGCCGGCTCATCGAAAATTAGTACGTCGGTGTCGCCCAATAAAGCCGTAGCTATATCCAGCCGCCGTTTCATTCCCAAAGAAAAACTGCTCACGCTCTTTTTCTCTTCGACGTCCAGCCCGACTAGGCTCAAAACGCGAGGAATCTCACAATTCGCATCAAGCCCCCATTCCGAACATCGGATTTGGAGATTCTCAACCGCACTGAGGGATTGGTATGCTCCGCTGGAATCTGGCACATAGCCGACACGCGTCCGCATCAGGCCAAGCTCTCTTTTTGATTTGCCTCCAAAGAGCTCCACGCTCCCCGACGATGGCTCGCAGAGGCCCAAGACGATTTTAATAAGCGTGCTTTTGCCCGCACCGTTTGCACCGACAAGGGCACAGAGCTCAGACTGATGCACCTCGAAAGAAACGTCATGCAAAACGCGCCGTTTCCCGTAGCGCTTTGATACTTTTGATAGCTTTATCGCTGATGCGTTCATTGGCCTCCCGTTCTGCTTGATAGCAAAACCGCTCATATCGTTCCTTCTTTCCTTTATCGTTTTCCATGGTTGTTATTGTTTTTCGATAACTCATATTTGTCAAGATAATCTAAAAGAAGGGACCCGTGTTAGACACAGGTCCCTTCACGCTGATACTTCGTTTTAGTTGTTTGCCTTAAGCTACTCGTCACTCAAATCGACAGCGAAGACTGATGTCGGAAGCGATACCTCATTGCCTCCGCCGTCCCGCATCTGTCTCACGACATTTTTTGCGCGCTCGACAATAAGCTCCTCAAGCTCTTTCTCGCTCACGCGCTGAATAATATCTCCCGGTTGACAATCAAGCTCATCACAGATATCGAGAAGCGTCTTTAGGCGAATAGCTTTTATCTTTCCGTTTCTAAGCTTTGAAATATTAGCCGGAGTATGCCCCGTCGCCCGAATCAGATCAGCGCTGGTCTTTCCGGTCTTAAGCAGCTGCGTCTCAAGCTCGATGATGAGATAGCTCATGTTTCCTCCTACACAAGCTCGTCAGACTGCTCTTGGAGCAGCGAGGCATAACTCCAGATCGCCGAGATAAACAAACAGACAACTGCGCCGATAAACGACCCCGCATCAAAGGTAGCGCCTTGGCAAATCTCAATAACGAAGGAATGAGGCACGATGTAAAGCTCCAGTCCGCCAATGGTGAGATTGACCGATCCATAGGCACCAACAAGCGAAACCGCGGCGTTAACAGCAAAGGCAAGCGCGAGAACACGGATAAGCCGCACATGCGTCTTGGTAAAGGGCGAGACGCCCCGAGAGATGTTATGGCTGATTCCGCACAAAACGACAAGCGAAACACCCACGACGAGTGCCAGGCACAGCCCGCTTGGGATAACGATGCTCCCGCCATCGAGAAGCGTCACGACACCGAAAGAATCGACAGAAACAACGTTTGCAACCGCATACCAGATCACGTAAACAACCAACGCGGCAAAAGCGACGAGCATTCCCGCAAAAACGACCGCCATGCAAAAGCCAAGCTTCCTTACAGTCTCGCCCGCCTTGGCCATACGCTGAACGCTGTTGGACATACACTCACCCTCATCGAATCTATCGTTATCCGAATAGTTTATCGAACAACGATATGGATTGCATGCGGAAAGCCCCGCCAGTGCGCATAGGCCATTCACCAATCAGAAGGGGTGAGAGTGGATTTTTGGACACGTATCGAACGAGAGTGGATAATCTCCCACTTTGAGGTCGCCACCGGGCCTAAAACGGGAGATTATCCACTCTCATAGCCATCAAAGCTCGCGAGCTCTTACTCGGCCACCTCGCGCAGGGCCGACATCGTAGCCGCATATTGCTGCTGCAACGCATGCATTCCCGCGCGAGCGCCGTCAACGGCATCGGCGCCGCGCAGCGCCTCGGTCACCACGACCGCCGGCTCGTACAGATTATCGAATCCCAGGTTCTGGCTCACGCCCTTGAGCGTGTGAGCTGCCATAAACGCTTCCTTGGCGTCTCCTGCCGCCATGGCGGCCTCCAGCTTGTCCATGCTCTCGTCATCCAAAAACTTGAGGGCAAAGCGGGCAAGCATCTCCTCGCCCATCAGCCGAGTGCAAGCGTCATCATAATTGGCGCCGATCTTCTCATACGCTTCACGCATGGAAATCATGGATTCAAACTCCTTTGGTCAAACTAAATCGTAGGAAGCGCAACGACCTCGGCAGGGCGCGCCAATGTTTCGGCAATACGGTCTTGCACCTCGAGCAGACAGTCGAGCAGCAGCGGGTTAAAGGTGCCGCACTTACCGTCCAGGATCATCTGGATCGCCTCCTCGTGCGGGATGGCATCCTTGTACACGCGCACGCTCGTCAGCGCATCGTATACGTCGGCCACCGAAACCACCTGTGCGGCGATGGGGATATCGTCGCCCTTAAGGCCATCGGGATAACCCTTGCCGTCCCAGCGCTCGTGGTGCCAACGCGCAATCTGGTACGCATATTCCATAAGCGCATTACCGGCGTGATGGCTACCCAGCTCAAGCAGCATGTCGGCGCCGATCGTGGTATGCGTCTTCATAATCTCGAACTCATCGGGCGTAAGGCGTCCGGGCTTGTTGAGGATCGCATCGTCAATCGACATCTTGCCGATATCGTGCAGCGCCGAAGCCAGGGCGATCGTGGAGCGTTCCTCATTGTCGAGGGAGATCGTGCCGCTACGCTGGACCAGATAGCCAAGCAGCAGCTCGGTCAGCTTTTCGATGTTCGTAACGTGCCTGCCGCTCTCGCCGTTGCGAAGCTCCATGACGCCGGCCATGATGTCGATGAGCATGCGACTGTTCTTGACGCGCTCGTTGTACTGTTGGGACAGCAGGTTCGTCAGGCGGCGCTGTTTGGCGTACAGGCGGATGGTGTTGCTTACGCGGCGGCGCACGACACGGGAGTCAAACGGGCGGTTGATATAGTCCGAGGCGCCCAGCTCGTACGCGCGCAGAACCGCATCATCGGAATCTTCGCTCGAAATCATGATGACAGGCAGATTATCGATACCCGATCGGCGCGACAGATCGGCCAGCACCTCAAAGCCGCTTATGCCCGGCATCACAATGTCCAACAGCACGAGCGACAACTCATCGCCATAGCGGTCGACCATGTCGAGCGCCGCACGACCGTTATCGGCCTCGAGGATGCAATGCTCGTCCTTGAGCATCTCGCTGAGAATGGCTCGGTTCATCTCGGAGTCATCGGCGATAAGCACCAAAGGCTTTTCGCTTTGGAAGGCCTCGATGGAATCGGCATCGGTCACGACCGTACCGGCTTTTGCCTTAGCGCGGCTCAGTAACTGAGCAGCGCGGCCAACGCCCTCATCGACCGTCTCGCCATGAATGCGAACGCCACCAACACATGCCGTCAAGCTCACGTACTCATGGCCCGGAATAATCGTGGAATGAACGGCATCGGACACCTGATGCAGGCGACGGGTGAAGTCATCGGAGGGAATATTGGGCATGACAACCACAAACTTGTCGCAGCCATAGCGCACAAGCTCGTCAGTCGAACGAATTCCGCTGCGTATGGCTGTCGCCACAGCACCGAGCGCAAGGTCGCCGGCATGACGGCCACACGTATCGTTGAAGGCCCTAAAATCATCAACGTCGATCATCGCAACGCCGGCATTCATGCGGGCGCTGCGAAGCTTTTCCTCGTAATATCGGCGATTGCGCACGCTCGTCAGCACGTCGGTGTAGACAAGGTCCTCTTCCGCGGCCTCTTGCTCATCAATCGGACGCACCATCAGCAAGACGTGAGGCTCGCCCTCGACCTTCAGAGGGCGTAGACGGGCGCGGTACTCAGTGCCATCATTGAGCAGTTGCTCCGACACCTCATCGGAGTCTGCCAAAGCCTCAAGACTCGACTGACGCAGACAAGGGCAGCGATCGCCGGCGAGCAAGCAGTTAGGCTCGCTCTTAATCTGATCGGCCGACAGCAAACGCACCACGGGGTAGTTCTTCGCGACACGGGCGACCTCAGCGGCAGCCTCCTCGTCGGTTAGATTGACCTCGTGATTATTGAGCATATGGGGCCCTTTCGATAGTTTCGCATGGTAGCGGTGGGTTCCAAATGCTACAAGGGTAACACCTTGTCGATGCAGGTAAGTACGTGAATGCTGTTACATTTTTATGAGTTGGCAGGCGGCGCGATTGAAGTCGCAGACGTGAGGTTTTGAGCACATTTGTTAACACGGCCGAAACGTTTGCGGGTGAAGCCTGCTTTGGCCATTGCGGGTGTTAGAGCCCCAGGATGCCACGGACAGCCCGGGCAGCCGCTGCCGGGCGATCGCGCAGACCGTTATGCGCGCCCGGGATCGTCACGAGAGGGCAATCGAGATATTCGGCAGCCGCTCGCGTGCCAGCCTCGCGGGGCGTGCCAATCGAGAGCTCGCCCAGGAGCACGGCGGCCACCGTTTTTGACGCGCGAACGCTATCCCAATCGGGAACGCAGGTCATAGTAATCCCGTATTCATTGGCCATGAAGCAACGACCATTGCGCAGGGCATGTTTGGCTTCCGCTTCGGTCGTTCCAGGAGCCTCGGGGTCCAAGTCGCCGAGGGCTCCCAAGAAAAGCCGGAGCGCCCTTGAAACCTTTCCAGCCGCAATCATATCGAGCAAAACCGGGGCTGCGCCCATGCCGACGCCTTCGGCCGACACAGCCGGCTCATGCAGAATCGCACGGGCGACGAGATGGGGTTCGGTACGAAGAAGCTCCAGCGCCACCAACGTACCGGCGCTGTGCGCAAGCACATTTGTCGGAGCGCCAACGTGTTCGATCACGGCTTGCAGATCGGCGGCCTGAGCGGCAAGATCATAGCTGCCGTCTGCCGCATCGCTGCTGCCACCACAGCCGCGGCGGTCGTAGGCAATTACGCGGTAGTTGCGACTGAGCTCACAAGCGATGCCGTCGAAAAATGTGCCGTCGACACAAGCGCCGTGCACGCACACCAAGGCAGGAGCATCAGGCGACACATCCGGGTCGGCATATTCGCGACAGGCAATCGTGGTGCCCGCATTCTCGACCGTAAAATCCATGTTGTGCCCCCATCATCAATGCTCATCCAGTTGCACGTCAGCACGGTTGGATGGACCCGCATTGCTTTACACCTTGTTAACAGATTAACTTTACCCGACCCGAGGCTTTTCATGGCACGGCATCATGAGCGACGTGAAAAAACGAAACTTGTAAAGCAAGAGCCCACACCTTGCTTTGGAGCCGATGCTATGCTTAGGCACAATTGTCTTGAGGAGCATATGCCTATGTCTACGTTTTTGAATGCCAGCCCCATCTTTGGGCCCGTTCGCAGCCGTCGCCTTGGTCTCTCGCTCGGCGTCAACATGATGCCGGCCAGCGGCAAAATCTGCACGTTCGACTGCATCTACTGCGAGAACGGCCTCAACGCCGAGCGCCCCTGCCATGAGCCGTATAACACGGCTGCCGTGGTACTCGAAGCGCTCGAGGCAAAGCTGCGCGAGATGGCAGCCGAGGGCGAGCTCCCCGATGTAATCACCTTCGCAGGCAACGGCGAGCCCACCGCCGCACCGGAGTTTCCACGGGCCATCGCCGGCGCCGTCGCACTGCGCGACGAGCTTGCCCCAAACTCCAAGATCGCCGTGCTCTCCAACGGCACACGCGCCGACCGCCCCGAGGTGCACGACGCGCTCATGATGGTCGACGACAACATTCTTAAGCTCGATACCGTCGACCCGGCGTTTATCCAGCTGCTCGACCAGCCTGTTGGCCCCTACAACGTCGAACACCAGATCGAGACGTTCGCAAGCTTTGACGGTCACGTTATTATCCAGACGATCTTTTTGACCGGCGAGTATCAGGGCAAGCTCATCGACAATACCGGCGAGGAGTATGTTGCCCCCTGGCTCGCGGCGCTTGAGCGCATTCGTCCGCAGGAGGCGACCATCTACACGGTCGCGCGCGAGACACCAGTCGCCGGCCTTGCCAAAGCAGCGCCCGAGGTGCTCGACGCCATTGCCGCGCGCGTCCAAGCCCTCGGCATCCCCTGCCAGGTGAGCTACTAGCAAAACCACGCAGCAGCTAGTGTCAGCCATCCCGCTCCATCAGTTGCGGTGATATAGTTCCTATTTGTGCTGTTAAACCGCTTAAATCGGAACTATATCACCGAAACTTTTATGGACGCGTGGGTGGGCTATACTAGCTGCGAACGAAAGGAAGCTAGCCATGTATGACAAAGGACCCGTGCCCGGCCGCAACGACGCTTGCTGGTGCGGCAGCGGCAAGAAATACAAGAAATGCCATAGCGTCTTTGATGAGCGCCTCGAACGCTTGTGGGAAGAGGGCTGGGAGGTTCTGCCCCGCACGCTCTACAAGACGCCCGCCGATATCGAGGGCATCAAGCGCTCCGCCGCCATCAACGTGGGCGTGCTCGACTACGTAGGCGAGCACATCGCCGCGGGCATGACCACCAATCAGATCGACCAGATGATCTACGACTACACCGTCGAGCACGGTGGCACGCCGGCCGACCTCAACTACGAGGGCTATCCCAAGAGCGTGTGCACCTCGATCAACGACGTGGTCTGCCACGGTATCCCCTGCGATACGGACGTGCTGCACGAGGGCGACATTATCAACGTGGACTGCTCCACGATCTTGGACGGCTACTTTAGCGACTCGAGCCGTATGTTCTGCATCGGCAAGGTCTCTGCCGAGCGCCAGCGTCTGGTCGACGTCACTCGCGCCAGCGTGGAAGCGGGTCTAGCCGCCGTCAAGCCATGGCTACCGCTGTCCGTGATGGCCGAGGCAGTGCAAAAGACGGTCGAGGACGCCGGTTTTAGCGTGGTGCGCGAGTACGGCGGACACGGCATTGGCAAGGAGTTCCACGAGGACCCGTTTGTAGGCTTTACCACCGAGGCGCCCGATGTGGACACCATCATGGCTCCGGGCATGGTCTTTACCATCGAG
The DNA here is from genome assembly GCF_003459655.1 of Collinsella sp. AF19-1LB. Classification (NCBI taxonomy): domain Bacteria; kingdom Bacillati; phylum Actinomycetota; class Coriobacteriia; order Coriobacteriales; family Coriobacteriaceae; genus Collinsella; species Collinsella sp. AF19-1LB. The sequence continues at coordinate 34,130 of NZ_QRWO01000005.1, read as the reverse complement.
CCCATGGTCAATGCCGGAGCGCCCGACATCAAGATTAGCAAGGGTGACGGTTGGTGCGTGCGCACCAAGGACGGCAGCGATTCGGCCCAGTGCGAGGTACAGCTCGTAGTGACCGAGGACGGCTACGAGCTGCTGAGCTGGTAGCCGCACGGACGCCGGGCGCTCATGGACTTATAACCGTCCATGAGCCCCCGGCGCTTTATTTAAGCGTTTTGCCTGATAAAACCTGCCAAAATAAACCTGTCCCTTTTTGGCAGGTTGAGTGGAGAGGACTGCTTGTGAACATCCTGGTTTTGCTGCCCGTCAACGATCGTCACCGCGCGATCCTCGAGTCGAGCGCTCCGGGCGAAGATTTTATCTACACGAGCGCCGACGCCGTCACGCGCGAGCAGGTCGCTGACGCCGACGTGATTCTGGGCAACGTTGACCCCGCCATGCTCCCCGCATGCCAGCACCTCCAGCTGCTGCAACTGCAGACCGCGGGCTATGACGACTACCTTGCCGCCGGCACCGTGCCGGCCGAGGCTAAACTGTCTTGCTCGATCGGCGCCTACGGTCAGGCCGTAAGCGAGCACATGTTTGCCATGGTGCTGTCAATGATGAAGCACCTGCCCGGCTACCAGGACCTGCAACGCGAACATCGCTGGGAGGATTTGGGGCCAGTTACCTCGCTCAAAAACGCCAACGTGCTGGTGCTGGGCGCGGGCGATATCGGCGGTCACTTTGCCACGCTCTGCCGCGGCATGGGCGCGCACGTCCGCGGCATCAAGCGCCATCCACTCGTCTACCCCATTGTGTTTGAGGACATGGACGGCATGGACGCCCTACCTGAGCGCCTGGCAGAGGCCGACATCGTCGCATCCTTTATGCCGAGCACGCCCGAGACCCGCGGTCTGGCGAACGCCGAGTTCTTTGCCGCGATGAAACCAGGTGCCTTCTTTGCCAACGGCGGCCGCGGCGACCTTGTGGTCACCGATGACTTGGTTGCCGTTCTGGAGTCGGGACATCTCGCCGGCGCCGCGGTCGACGTCACCGACCCCGAACCGCTGCCCGCGACAAGCCCCCTGTGGGATGCGCCCAACATGCTCATCACGCCGCACGTCTCCGGCTGGTTCCACCTGGCAGCCACGCTCAACAACGTCGTCGACATCGCCGCGGAGAATCTGCGTCACCTGCAGGCCGGCGAGACCCTGCGCTGCTGGATCGAGCACTAATTGTTCCGGCGTTTTGCCAAACGCCGGAACCCCTCGACGCTGCGAGCCCGCCAGAGCGGCAATCTGACGTTCAATCGTCGGGCATGGCCAAAAGGCCTATGCCCTCCTCTTTCACGTCACCTTGCTCACTCTGGCGGGCTCTCGCTGGCGTTTGCTCAACCTGCAGGGTCTTCAAATTGCTAGAGCGTTGCTAAGTAATTCTTTGCGTCTTCTACGCTCATTGCTGCAACGGGTGCGTGTGAACAGAGTTTGACATCGTTGGTGACCAGTAGATCTGCTTGAGCGCGTATCGCTGCCGCAATGATTAAATCGTCTTCGTAATCGCTATGGAGCTCACGCTGTCTGCTCGCCATCCAGATGTCGCTCAGGTCACAGGGCACTGGCGTGGCAAGCTGCGACAGCACGCTAAGACAATCCCATGCAAGCGAAGTCGCTACCGTAGCGGCATACTGGGAAAGCGAACCGTGCTCTCGCCGATACCATGCCTTATGTTCGCTTGAAATCAAATAAAACAGGTCTTTGGACGATGTCGCCGCATACAGCAAATCAACCTGCGCCGTGCATGCATCGCGTAAAAACTCAATCGCCACCGAACGACCACGTCGTGAGGGAATGAAGTAATCGAGCCACACGTTGGTGTCAACCAAGATGCGCTTTGGAGTCTCACTCATAGAGCCAGCTCATCTCCTCGCCATAGCGATCCGCATAGGCATTCCGTTTGAGCTCTTCGTCGTCCGATGGCTGAGCCTTGACCATATCGATTCCCGACTCACAGCAAGCGGCAGCGAACAGCTTCGACCCCTGATCCATAAGCTCGAGCTTACGTTTGGCGGCCTTTTCGCGCTCGCGCTGTTCCGCCCGGGCACGACTGGGCAGCAGGATATCCTCGAGCGCACCGGGGCGATCGGCCAGCGATGCTGCAAGCTGCCAGAGCGCTCGCACCGCTTGGCTCGGCGTCATACCGGCCTTGGAGAGAGCGGCGTCCCCACTCCTTTTAAGATCGGCATCGAGACGTACGTTGATCTGAGCGGCTGTTGTGGTCATGACTCCTCCTTAATACTTCAAAATATCATAAAGCTCTATGGTAGATACGTAAAGCATGTATAGCATTTATAAGCATTAGCCGTACTCTGTACACAAAAAGCCGCCGAGGCGCACTGCACCTCGGCGGCCACGTATCGCAGATCTAGTTCGGTTTCACCCTTTGCATTCGCCCAGATAAAACCTGCCAAAATAAACCTGTCCCTTTTTGGCAGGTTTTAGAGTTCCACGCTTTCGGCGCCGTTGATGGTCAGGTCACGCTCGTAGAAGGCGGTGAGGGCGCGGATGGCGTACATTACGTCGCGCACGCCGCCGGTCTCGTAGCTCGAGTGCATGGCAAGCTGCGGCAGGCCCACGTCCACGGCATGCATGCTCGCCTGCATATTGGACAGATTGCCCAGGGTAGAACCGCCGGCCATATCGCTCTTGTTGGCAAAGGCCTGCGTGGGCACGTCGGCGTCATCGCAGATAGCCTGGAACACCGCGCGGCTAAAGGCATCGGTGCAATAGTGCTGGTTGGCTGCCTCCTTGATGACGATGCCGCCGTTGAGCACCACCTGGTTGCGGGCATCGCACTTCTCGGCGTGGTTGGGGTGCACGGCATGCGCGTTGTCGCAGCTCACGAGCATCGAAGCGGCAAGCGCACGGTGGTACGACTCGTCGTCAAAGCCCAGCGAGCCGTTAATGCGGCGCAGCGCGTCGACCAAGAACGTCGACATGGCGCCCTGCTTGGTCTCGGAGCCAACCTCCTCATTATCAAAGCAGCAAAAGACCGACACGTCGTGCGCGTTCTCGGCACCCAAAAATGCCTGCAGCGAGGTGTAGGCGCAGGCCAGGTCGTCGAGCTTGGGCGTCGAGATAAACTCGTCGGCCCAGCCCCAAATGCGCGCATCCTGACGATTGACCAGGAACAGATCGCGGCCCAAAATCTGCTCGGGCTCAACGTCCAGCTCGTCGGCGATCAGGGCGTCAAAGTCGCCCTGCTTAAGGTCACCGGCGCTGATGAGCGGGCACAGGTCGATGGCTCGGTTGGGCGCAAAGCCCTCGTTAACGCCACGATTCATATGGATGGCAAGGCTCGGAATGATGGCAACTTCGCGCTCGGTAGCGAGCAAGCGGCTCTCGATACGGTCGCCCTCGCGCACCAGCACGCGGCCCGCAAGTGCCAGCGGGCGATCGAACCAGGTGTAGTCGATCATGCCGCCGTAGGCCTCGGTGTTCAGGCGCAGCGTCTCGCCCGCGCCGTCGAGCTCGGGCACGGCCTTAACCTTAAACGTCGGCGAATCGCTGTGTGACGCCGTGAGTTGAAAATGATAGTCGCCGGCAACGCCGTCCTCGCCCCACGTAGCGGCCAGGTCTTCGCCCACCTTAAAAGCGATGACGCTAGAGGTATTGCGCTGCGTGTAATAACGCCCGCCCGGCTCGATATCCCACGCTGCATTCTCGGGCAGGTAGGTAAAGCCCGCCTCGTCGAGCTCGGCCATAATGGTCGCCGCCGTATGAAACATGCTGGGGCATGCCTCGATAAAGTCGATAAGGTCGTTGGCAGCCTCGATATCGTCGGCCGTCACATGCGCGCGCTCGGGCGCTTCCTGATCCGTCATGCTCTCCCCTTTCGCTGGGCTGATGATCCCCTCCAGCATACCCCGCCACGCCAGCGCCGCACTCTTCATTCCGTGCTAAATTCCGCGCCGCTCACCAAGTTGAGCCATCATGCCCGCGCTCCTTTTGCGACAGTTGCACTAACAGGACGAGAGGAGTCGTCATGAAGCCACGTAACATTGCCATCGCCTGCGGTGTCGCGGGAGCCGCCGTCGGCCTTGCCGCTGCCACCGGCATCGTTTACCGCAAGCAAATCAAGTCCGTCGCGTCGCTCAAACGCTTGACCGGCTACGCGGATGGCTATGACCTGTACGCAATCGACATTGCCTACGACTACGATCTTGATCGCATCATCGCCGCTGGCGTGCGCGACGACCAGGCCTACATCGATGCCGTGGTGGCGCAGGTGCTGCCCGGTGTGCCGGCACATGTCCAGGCGCCCCAGTTTGCCTGCAGCGCTTTTGTCGCCGTAGATGCCGAAGGCCGCGTGCGCACCGGTCGCAATTACGACTTTAAGGACGACACCTCGGCGCTGCTGGTGCGCAATCACCCGCGCGACGGCTACGCCTCCATCGGCTTTGCGGCCCTTAACAACCTGGGCGATAACACTCCGCTTGACTCCGTCGCCGGACGCGCCGCCGCACTCATGGGCCCGTTTGCCCAGCTCGATGGTGTTAACGAATGTGGCGTGTCCATTGCCGTACTCACCCTGGATTCCAAGCCCTGTGACCATGACACGCAACGCCCCGTCATCAATACCTCGCTCGCCATCCGTCTGGTGCTCGACCGTGCCGCCACCACGCAAGAAGCTGTCGACCTGCTTTCCGCCTACGACATGCACGCCATGGCAGGACGCGATTACCACTTCTTTGTCAACGACGCCGCCGGTGACGCGCGGGTGGTGGAGTGGGATCCGCGCGATCCGGACCGCACTTTCAAAGCGACTCCTGTGCGCCAGGTTACGAACTTCTATGCCTGCTATGACGACGAAGTGCTGCCCAACCAAAAGAATGGCGAGCTGGGCCATGGTAAAGAGCGCGCCGTCGCAATCGCCGATGTCCTTGACGCCCATGTCGGTGCCCAAGACGAGGCAGTCGCTTGGAAGGCCCTGCGCGCTGCGGCGCAAGAGCCCAATCCGGAAGACATCACCAGCAACACGCAGTGGTCGGTCGTCTTCGACAACACCGAGCCCGCTGCCGCCATCACGCTGCGCCGCCACTGGGGCAACGTCGATGCCTTCGCACTGTAAGGAGCCAGGCCCGTCGGCCTTACGTTCCCTGACGTTGCTTACATTTCTATACATTTGAGCTAACACGTTTTACCCCTGTATCAACAGTGTGCGGGGGTAAACTTATGCGCATGTTATAACTTGCCCGGAAGGATTCATCATGCTCAGGATCGGTCTTCTTACCAGTGGCGGCGACTGCCAGGCGCTCAACGCCACCATGCGCGGCATCGTCAAAACACTCATGACCAATAGCGAAGAGCCTATCGAGATCTACGGTTTTGAGGACGGCTACCAGGGCCTTATCTACAGCAGGTTCCGCGTCATGACGCCCGCCGATTTTAGCGGTATCCTCACCCGCGGCGGCACCATCCTGGGCACGAGCCGTACGCCGTTCAAGCGCCTGGATACTCCCGAGGCCGACGGCGTCGAGAAGGTGCCCGCGATGGTCCACACCTATCACAAGTTGCAGCTCGACTGCCTGTTTATGCTGGGCGGTAACGGCTCCACCAAGACCGCCAACCGCCTGCGCGAAGAGGGCCTCAACGTTATCGCCCTGCCCAAGACCATCGATAACGACACCTGGGGCACCGAGCTGACGTTTGGTTTTACAAGCGCCATCGACGTCGCCACCAAGTGTATCGACGACATCCACACCACCGCTTCGAGCCATGGACGCGTGTTTGTCATCGAGATCATGGGCCACAAGGTCGGTTGGATTCCGCTGTATGCCGGCGTCGCGGGCGGCGCGGACGTCATCCTGATTCCCGAGATCCCCTACGACATGGACAACGTCATCAAGACCATCGAGCATCGCATGGAGACCGGCAGCCGCTTTACCATCGTAGCCGTCGCCGAGGGCGCTATCTCCAAGGAGGACGCGGCGCTGCCCAAGAAGGAGTACAAGAAAAAGTTCGCCGAGCGCACGAGTCCGTCGATCGTCTACGACATCGCCAAGGAGATCGAGGCCAAGACTGGTCGCGAGGCCCGCGTCGCCATCCCCGGCCACACGCAGCGCGGCGGCCAACCCGACGCCCAGGACCGCATCTTTGCGACCCAGTGCGGCGTCGAGGCGGCACTGGGGTGCCTACGCGGCGAGTTTGGCTACATGATTGCCCTGCGTGACGGCAAGATGTGCCACATGCCGCTCGAGGAGGTCGCCGGCAAGCTCAAGTTTGTCGACCCCCAGAGCGACCTGGTGCGCGAGGCCAAGGCGTTGGGCATCAGCTTCGGCGACGAATAGCCTCGGCTGGAATCCACCCCATCGGGCCCTCCGACCCCGCCCGACGTATTTCGATTTGGCTCCTCCCTTGACTCCGTCAAAGGTCGCCAATCGAAATCGTCGGGCGGGGTCGGAGGGCCCTGCGTTTACATACTCGCCGGGGCTATTCGTCTTCTTGCTGCGGGTGCCTGGTCTGAAATTAAGTTGCGGTGAAATAGTTCCCGCTTAGCCCGCAAATGGCTGAATCTAGAAACTATTCCACCGTAACTTACTGAGTGGGGACTCTTGGCTGCTACTTGCACTGACATTTGTCCTAAAATGGCTGGTCGTTAGGGGTTGCTACCGGTAGTTGCGGTAGGGTTGGGGCAGATTCTAACTAGAAATGGTGGTCGCTACCGGTTGTTCTCGGCATACTCGGCTCATTCGATTACGGTCACCACATGAAAGGAACTGTCATGGATCTTGCGATGGCACAGCGGCTCGTCGATCGCCGCAAGGCTGCCGGGCTTTCTCAGGAGGCGCTTGCCGCCCAGCTGGGTGTGAGTCGTCAGGCTGTCAGTAAATGGGAGCGCAGCGAATCCTCTCCCGATACCGATAACCTTATTGCGCTCGCCGCGCTGTATGGCGTGTCGCTGGATGAGCTGCTGTATGGGGAGGCGGTGGATAGCACTGACGACTCGCAGGCTGATGATGAGGCGCAGAACAGCAACGCCGGCACCAAAGCTTCAGATAAGGCTGAGGAGGCTGAGGCTTCTACTGAACACGCTGATTGCAGCGATAAGCCACTTGTCGATATTTCCCTCGCGCGCGGTATCCACGTCATTGATCCCAATAAAGGCGAGGAAGTCCATGTTGGTTGGAGCGGCATCCATGTGACCAACGAGCGCAAGGGCGAAGAGGTGCATGTGGGGCCGGACGGCGTGCATATCGATACGCTTGAGGACGATGGACATAGCGTACGCACCAATGATGACGGCACCGTCACCATCGACGGCGAGACGTTTTCCAGCTGGAAGGAAGCACACGACAAGCTCGACCATCACGGCAAGCATTTCCACACCAAGGTCGGACGTGCATGGAACAAGTTCCCCTTCCCTGCGCTTGTCGCCCTCGCCTATCTGGTGCTCGGCATTGTCTACGGCACATGGGCTACGGGACTCTTCCTCGTCTTTCTGATTCCCGTCTATTACGCGCTTGGCGACTTTATCGACCAACGCCACTTATCTAAGCTGATCGAGGTCATCTACCCGGCAGCCGCCATCGCTTGGTTCCTCTACATGTGGCTCTGTTTGGGACAGCCCCATCCTGCATGGATCATCCTCATCACGATTCCCGTCATCAAAGCGCTCATGCGCTGGTGCCGCAAACAATGGAAGCACCGCCAACAGGCCTAACACGCTCCGACCCACCAGCACCCAACCACCCCCGCCCTTCTCCTAAGTTGCGGTGAGATAGGGACTGTTTTGAAGCTCCAAAGCGCCAAACAGTCCGTATATCACCGCAACCTACAAACAACTGGGTCAGTTCCGGCACGGAGATTAGCATTGAGCTGACCACGCGCCAAGAAAAGGGCCTATTTACTACGTTTAACTCGAGAGGGCCGACCATACCCGCCTTTTCCGAATATTTGCAAGCCCTCTACCTGCGGTTTTAATTTCATAATCTTTGTCATGGTCGAGGGTGTGGTAGCAAACGTAGTAGATAGGCCCGTTTTGCGGCATACGACCTATTCAAGCCCAATCTCGAAGGCTGGAGAAAGCCCTTCATCCACGCCTGTGAGCGAAAACCAAATAGAATGAAAGGCAAATGGAAAAGCCCGTTTAACGAGCGGAGGACATATGCGCGACGTAGCCGAAAGCGACTGGAAGCTGTTTAAGAAAATGCTTCCTCAATGGCAAGAACGTTATATGGAAAAGCTCATCGGCCAGTATGTTGAGATACTGAACGGCGACAGTGAAGCGTCCAGTAGATTTTGGGCACTAGAAGAGCGCCTCAATAGAGACAAGCTGTCCTCAGGCGTAATTGCAAACGACATTCGCCGCAGCACAATGCACCGCGAGATAGCCAATTTGCTTATCGACAGCGTGATCACCCTTGACGACCTTGACGGTTTTACCGAGGACATTAAGAGCTATGCGCAACACTGGATTGGCCAGTAAGAGCACTGAACGACAGACATCCCCAGCAAAACGGGGCAAACGCCGGGCCACCTAATGGTTGTCCGGCGTTTGCGCAGATAAAACCTGCCAAAATAAACCTGTCCCTTTTTGGCAGGTCACTCGGCGCTCTTGAGGGCGCCGACCATGTCGATCTTGTTGAGGGTACGATTGGTGGCTAGGTTGACGATAAACGTAAAGCCAAAGGAAAGCACCACGGCGAGCACGTAGCTTAGCGGCTCGACTTCGACGTCAAAGTACAGCGACGGCATCTGCAAAATGTACGTAAAACTCTCGGCCAGCAAGCCGCCCAGTGGCACGCCCAGCGCGGCGCCAATTGCCGTGAGGATCAACGTCTCCTTGTTGACGTAATGGTGCACCTCGCCACGGCGGAAGCCCAGCACCTTGATGGTCGCCAGCTCGCGTTCGCGCTCGGAGATATTCGTGTTGGACAGCGTAAACACCACCACAAACGACAGGCATGCCGCCATAAAAGTCACGAGCACCACGACCGAATTGATGATCGCAAAGTTCGCCTCGTAGTTCTGCCAATGTTCGGCCGTGCTCGAGATGGTGAGCCAACCGTCGCTCTTAAGCTTCTTGCTAAACGCAATCTGGTCGGCCGACGAGCCCTTAAGCAGCACAAAGACGCCGTTGAGGCGTGCGCTTCGACCGAACGCGCGCTCATAGGTGCCCTGCGTCATGTAAAGCGTGTTGCCAAGATAGTTAAGCGAAATGTCACTGACTTTGACCTTGGCAACATTGAGCGACGAATCCTGGACGTATGCCGTATCGCCCGGCTGAATCCCCAGCACCAGCTGTGAACTCTTACTCAGATACACGTCTCCGTCACGCAAAGACAGCGGCTCTTTGGACTCGTCCTCGAGGCGCACATAGTCGTCCAGGTCGTTCGTGCGGTCATCGGGCACCACGATCAGCTGCACGGTCTCGCTCTTGCCGCCAAACGTAAAGGTGACGTTGTCGGTCATAATCGGCAGCGTCGAAGTCACGGTCACGTTGGAATCATTGGCCGCGCTGCGCTCATCCAACGCCGCGCACGTCTGCGTAAAGTCATCGGGGTTGGCGACCGCCAGCAAGTCATAACGCGTGATATGCCCGTACTGTTTGGGCGAAAGCGCCACCGACGTATCGCGAATACCCATACCGCAGATCACAAGCGCGGTGCAACCCGCGATGCCAAAGATGGTCATAAAGGCACGCTTTTTGTAACGGAACAGGTTGCGCGCAGCCACCTTGTTCAAAAAGCCCATGCGGCGCCAGATAAAGCCGATGCGCTCGAGCAGAATGCGCGAGCCGGCGCGCGGGGCCTTGGGGCGCATGAGCGAGGCCGGGGTCTCGGCCATCTCGTGGCGGCAGGCGATAATTGTGGCGCCCACCACGCCCACGGCAAACAGCGCCACCGAGACGATCGAGGACACGATGTCGTACGAAAGCAGCATCTGGGGCAGCGAGTACATGTCGTCGAACACCGTAAACAGGAACAGCGGCAGGCCCACAAAGCCGATGATATTGCCGAGCACGCCGCCAATCAGGCACGCCCACAGCGCATAGTCCACGTATTTGGACAGGATGCGCTCGCGCGAGTAGCCGAGCGCCTTGTACAGGCCAATGAGCGTGCGCTCCTCCTCGACCATACGCGTGGCGGTGGTGAGGCTGATGAGCACGGCGACGATAAAGAAGATGAACGGGAACACCGTCGCAATAGCCTCAATTGACGAGCTATCGCTCTCCACGCTTGAGTAGCTTGCGATATTGTCGCGGTCCTGGATGTACCACGTGCATTCACCCAAATCGGAAAGCTCGGCGCGGGCATCGGCAAACTGCTGGTCGGCGGCGGCGCGGCGCTGATCCAGGTCGGCCTGAGCCTGGACGCGTTCCTCGCTGCCCTGGGCCATGCGATTGATGTTGTCCTGCTCAATCCCAAAGAGCATATTCGCCTGGCGCTCGGCCGCATCCAAGCTTGCCGGCGTGTCGACTGTCAGTTCCTGAGCGCGCGCCTTCTCACGCTCCTCGCGGATCTTCTCTATATTGCCCTTGACCTTGTTGATCTTTGCCGCGTAGGCATCCGAATAGGAGTTGAGGCTCTTGGCTCCTTCGACGACTACGTGGACTGCGGAATAGGACGACGACGTCGCGGCGTCCTCGCTCACATAGAACTTATAGTCCGCCGCCGAAGCAGCGCGAAAGGCGTTGACTGTCGAGTCGGAGCTCACATCAGTGGGATCGAGGACCTCGGCCGTAATGGTGTAATCGCCCGCGGCAAACTGATCCTTGGCGCTTTGGTTCGACGAGCTCGCGTCATTGGCGGCAAAACTCACCGTATCGCCGAGCTTTTTGCCCGAAGCCTTCAGGAACTTCGAAGTCACCGCGACTTCATCGGCGCTCTCGGGCAAATCGCCGTTCACGAGCACCGGCTGATCGATGTTCTCCTTGGAGAGACTTTGCACGACCACGCGCTCGCGCGTTGTGCCCACGGCGGTGTAGGCGGTCTCGGCGTAGATGCCCTCGGCCGTTTCGACGCCATCGACCTCTTGGATGGCGTCGAGATCATCGTCAGTCAGGCCATAGGTCGACTGCACGTTAATGTCATAGACATTTTGCTGGTCGAAGTAGGCGTCGACCGAATCGCACAGATCCTCGCAACCCGCCTTGAGGCCGCACATCACGCTCACGCCGAGCGCGGTGATGACCACGATAGATAGGAAGCGCTTAAGACTGCCGCGGATTGTGCGGTAGATGCCACGGCGAAATACCGTCGGCACCATATCGTTTGAGCTTTGGGCGGTACGGTAGGTCGCGAACTCCCGGTCGCGGCCCGCGTGCTCCGTATCGTGGTTTTGGCTGTTTTGGCGGTCCTGGTCCATGGGCGCTACCACTCGATTGTCTCGATAGACACGGGATTTTGCTGGACCGTCTCGCTCTCCACGCGGCCGCTCTTAAAGCGGATCAGGCGATCGGCCATGGGCGCCAGCGCAGAGTTGTGGGTGATGATAATGACCGTAATGCCCTGCTTGCGACAGGTGTCCTGCAGCAGCTGCAAGATCTGCTTGCCGGTTTTGTAGTCGAGGGCGCCCGTGGGCTCGTCGCATAGAAGCAGCTTGGGGTTTTTGGCCAGCGCGCGGGCAATGGACACACGCTGCTGCTCGCCGCCCGATAGCTGCGCGGGGAAGTTAGCAAGGCGGTCGCCCAGGCCAACCTGGCAAAGCGTTTGCTCGGCATCGAGCGAATCGGGGCAGATTTGCGCCGCAAGCTCAACATTTTCGAGCGCCGTCAGGTTGGGGACCAGATTGTAGAACTGGAAGACAAAGCCGACGTCGGCGCGGCGGTATTCCACGAGCTGCGCCTCGTTAGCGGAGCTCACATCGCGCCCGTCCACCGTCACGGTGCCGGAAGTCGCCGTATCCATGCCACCCAGAATGTTGAGCGCCGTGGTTTTACCGGCGCCCGAAGCGCCCAAGATAATGGCAAGCTCGCCACGCTCAACGGTAAAGCTCGCGCCGTCGAGCGCGTGAATGCGGGCATCGCCCTCGCCGTATGCTTTGATGACGTCTTTAAATTCGATATAGGCCATCGATCGGTTCCCATCTGGTCGGATAACTCTTTAGTATTACCCATTTCGCACCTATCAAAAAGAGACAGGTTTATTTTGGCAGGTTTTATATGGGGAAACGTACCTCTTTGGGGGCAGCGCGGGACGCGCAGGGGCGGCCGTGCAGATCGGCACAGCCGTCTCACGTGGAATCGACCGACGCCTGCCTTTCCGTGACACCGGCAACTCGTTTTTGCTTGTTGGCATGGCCGCCATTATGCCTTGGGACTGAGCACTCAAATTCTCACTCCTCATTGCCACGCTTGCCGCAAGCTATCAGGGTGACGAGATGACGACGCTCGCTGTAGCAGCGCAGCCACACTCTATAAGCGAGGCGTTTGCCAGCAAAAAAGCGCGCGACAGGGTAAGCCCGCCGCGCGCTATCCTATGCGGACTAGTTATTGTTGTTGGTCATCGAGGCCACTGCTGCCGCAAGATTGGAAATGGGCATCGTCTGCAACCAGATGCGACCGGGACCGGTGAGCACGGTGTTGAACACGCCCTCGCCACCAAACATGATGTTTTTGACGCCCTTGACCATTTGAGCGTCGATGCTCACGGTCTCCTCAAAGCCGGCCACGTTGCCGGTATCCACAATCATCTGCTGGCCAGCAGCGAGCTCGTACTCAACCAGGTCGCCGTCGATCTCGGCAAAAGCAACACCCGAGCCCGTGAGCTTCTGCATGATAAAGCCCTCGCCGCCAAAGACGCCGGCCTTTGCCTTCTTGTTAAAGTGAATGCTCAACTCGACGCCACTTTCCGCGGCAAGGAACGAACGCTTCTGCAAAATCCAGCTCTTGCCCGGACCGATCTCGATTGGCACGATGCGGCCGGGGAAGCAGGAGCCAAACGCGATCATGCCATCGCCACGCGCGGTCCAAATGTTTTGGAACAATGCCTCACCCGAAAAAGCCTTGGAGAACATCTTGCCGATGCCACCGCCCGAGGTAGACATTTCCATGTTGGGGGTCATCCAAGCCATGGCGCCGCTTTCGGTGATCATGGATTCGCCATCGCTAAGGTTGCATGTAACAACCGGGAAAGCCCCTCCGCCGATCTCGTACTGCATGACCGTCTCCTTTCCACTCAGGAGCCGAATAACGATGCCTATATTTTAGCAGGTAGAGATGCATATGTTCACACCGCCCATGCCCTCTCCTGCGGACGTTTCCCCAGATAAAACCTGCCAAAATAAACCTGTTCCTTTTTGGCAGGTTTTAAAGGCAAACGGTGAAGGTGATCTGGTTGCCGTGACCGGATACGGTGGCGGCGCCTCCATGGGCCTCGGCGATGGCACGCACCACGGACAGGCCCACGCCCGAGCCACCCGTCTTGGAGCTGCGCGACGCATCCGCACGATAGAAGCGATCGAACAATCGGTCCAGGTCGCCCTCGGGCAGCTCGTCCACGGCGTTCGATACGACAAGCTCGGCGGCGCCCTTGCCTTTGCCGTGCGAAACGGCGCACAGGCTCAGCTCAATCACGCTGCCCTCGCTCGCATAGCGCGTGGCGTTGTCCAGTAGCAACTCAACCACCTGCGCCACCGCCGCGGCATCGGCATGGGTCCGCACGCCGGTCGCAATCGACGTCGACAGGCGCTTACCGCCTGAGACCACCACCGACTTAAACGGCGCCGCCGCCTTGTTCACCGCCTCCGAAAGATCGATCGACGCCATGGTAAAGCCCGCCGAGCCCTCGTCCATGCATGCCAAGAACACCAAGCGCTCCGTGAGCGCCGATAATAGCGCACCCGCACTCGCCTTAGTGCTGCCTTAGCAGGTCGATGAGCATATTTAAAAAAGCAAGGTTATAGCTTAGTCGGACTTAAGGAACGGGCGGCTTCACATCTCGCCCTGCAAACAACGCCCGTACAGCGAGCGCGCTTGCCGCATGGGCGTTGCGGCCGCCTGCAGCTTATAGATAGGCACCCTCGAGGCGCAGCAGCCACTCCTTGCGATCCAGTCCACCGGCGTATCCGTTGAGCGATCCGTCGGCCGCGACCACGCGATGGCACGGCACGATAATCGAAATAGGGTTGCGAGCGACCGCAGCCCCCACCGCGCGAGGAGATACAACGGGCGCTTCATTTCCCGGCACACGATGTCGAGCCGCAACACGCTGGGCAATCTCGCCATACGTAGCGACCTCGCCACGCGGAATTGAAAGTAGCTCAAACCAAACCTCACGCTGAAACGCCGTGCCAATCAAATGCAACGGCGGCGTAAACCGAGGCTCCTGCCCCGCAAAATAGGCGTTGAGCCAAGCCCAAGAACGCTCTAGCACCGAAGAAGCCGCGCCATTGGCCGGATTTACCGTCTGCATGCCCCCGGCACCCGAAACTGCATCGGTGCCCTCAACGTATTCGGCGCTTTCTTTAAGAAGCGTGGAACCAAAGTGCTCCTGCCCCTCAAACCAAAGCCCCGTCAGACCGCGGCCATCAGCGGCAAGCAAGATTTCGCCCAAAGGCGAAGCAAACGTCGTCGTGACCACCAGCGGCTCCCTTCAAAACTCCGCAACATAATACCGCGAATTGTACAGACAACCCCGCAGATACGTCTGGGCGGGCTCGCAATTACTTAAGCGAGACTGTTTTCCCTAATCAAGCGAAAAAGACGCAGGGCATCGACACCAGAGCGGTACCCCTGTCAGCCGAGCTCTAATACTTTCCCGAGAAGTGAACGAGTAAAAACGAAGCCCCGGAGCATCCACACCTTTAGACCATAAAACCGCAGGATTCGCGCAGCAAAACCACAGGAAATAGCGGTCAAAATATGCCAATGCTTCGGGGGTCCAAATAAGGTCGTTCACTTCTCGGGAAAGTATTAGACCCCGATTCGCACCAACCCCAAAGTCATCCCAGGCAGCAGGCGCAACGCGCCGCAGCTGCCGGCCGCGCCCCACAGTCCCCCAAGACGGCAGGCGCAAAGCGCCGAGGCCGCCGCCGGGACCAGGGCCCGCAACAACCACGTGCCCCCACATCAGCCCAGCGGCCCCAACCAACAACGGCCCCATCGTGGGCAGCTCGCAGCAACGTCACCGCAGGCGGGGGCCGGGCTTGGTTTTCAGAACACTCCGCAGACCAGTGTGGCGCCTTGTCCGCGGCTCCGAAGGAGCAGGACAAGGCGCCACACATGGTCGAGGACGTTCTGAAAACCAAGCCCGGCCCCCGCCGGACAGGTCAAACTACTCGCAGAGCAGCTTAGCGATCTGGACGGCGTTGGTTGCCGCGCCCTTACGGATTTGGTCGCCGCAGCACCAGAAGGTGATACCGCGCACGGCCTCGGGGTTCGAGATGTCGCGACGCACGCGGCCGACCCAAATCAGGTCCTGGTCGGACGTATCCATCGGCATGGGGAAGCGATCGTGCGCATCCTCGGCGCTCATATCGTCAACCAGCTTCACGCCCGGAGCGGCAGCCAGCGCAGCACGGGCCTCCTCAACCGTAATGTCGCGCTCAAACTCGAGCGTAATGCTCTCGGAGTGCGAACGCAGCACGGGCACGCGTACGCAGGTGCAGTTCACGCGCAGCTCGGGCAGGTGCATGATCTTGCGACCCTCGTTCTGCAGCTTCATCTCCTCGGAGGTAAAGCCCTCCTCCTTGACGCCGCCAATCTGCGGAATCAGGTTACTCGCCAGCTGGGCGGCAAATGCACGCGGCTCGGGAATCTCCTCGCCGCGGCCCAGGGCGGCCAGCTGAGCCTCGAGCTCAGCCATACCGGGAGCGCCGGCACCCGAAGCCGCCTGATACGTCGAGACGATCATGCGCTTCACGCCGGCGAGCTGATGCAGCGGCCACGTGGGAACCAGGCCGATGATAGTCGCGCAGTTGGGATTGGCGACAAGGCCGTGATGCCACTTGATATCGTCGGCATTGATCTCGGGCACGACCAGCGGCACCTCGGGATCCATGCGGAAGGCGTGGCTGTTGTCGACCACAACGGCGCCGCGCTTGACGGCCTCGGGCAGCAGCTCCTTCGCGATATCGTCGCCGGCAGCGCCGAGTACGATGTCGCAACCCTCAAAGGCCTCGGGGCAAGCTTCCTCGATCACAACCTGCTCGCCGCGGAACTCGACGGTCTTGCCCGCAGAGCGCGCGCTCGCTAGCAGCTTGAGCTTGCCAACCGGGAACTCCTGCTCGTTGAGACACTCGAGCATCTGGGTGCCCACGGCTCCCGTCGCGCCCAAAATAGCAACCGTGTACTGTTTCATGCTTCCCCCTTTAAAGGTTGTGGCTTTTGCCCGCACGCCGAGCAGGCTGAATGTTCTTGCCCAGTGTATACAAAAACGGGACGGGCATGAAACCCGCCCCGTCGAAACGAAACCGAAACGAAACGCCCCGCCGTAGATTTTTTGACATGACCCAAAAATCTACCGAGCAGTCGCTACTTTTTGAGCGCGGCCAGAGCGGGATCAACCGGCGCGGAAGCCTCCAGGTCGGAGACCTTCACAATGCCATTTTCGTCGGAGAAGGCACGGTAAATGGTCCGAATCGCCAGGTCAAAGTCCTTCTCCTCGACACCGATAATGATGTTGATCTCGTCGCAGCTCTGCGAAATCATACGCACGCTCACGCCAGCCTGGCCGAGCATGCCAAACAGATGGCCCGAGATACCTGCACGGCCGCGCAGGTTACGACCGACGGTCGCGATAAGCGCCAGACCCTCAACGACCTCGATCTCGAGCGGCTCGACCTCCTGCTGGATGTCGCCCACGAGTGAGTACAGCGAATCGTGCACATCCTGCTCCTGCACCACGGCGCCAAAGCGGTCGACGCCGGTGGGCATATGCTCGACGGAAACGTCATAGCGCTCGAAGACCGAAAGCGCACGGCGCATAAAGCCAACGCGGGGCTTGGTGCGGTCGCGGGCCACGTTGATGGCGACAAAACCGCGCTTGCCGGTCACGCCGGTAATGATGGGCTCTGCCTCGCCTTCATCAGCCGTCTCGCTAATGATGGTGCCGGGGTCCTGCGGCGCATTGGTGTTCTTGATGACCAGCGGAATGCCCGCCTCGCGCACGGGGAACACGGCCTCCTCGTGCAGGACGCTTGCGCCCATGTACGAAAGCTCGCGCAGCTCCTCGTAAGTAACGCGCGC
Source organism: Collinsella sp. AF19-1LB (assembly GCF_003459655.1). Lineage (NCBI taxonomy): Bacteria > Bacillati > Actinomycetota > Coriobacteriia > Coriobacteriales > Coriobacteriaceae > Collinsella > Collinsella sp. AF19-1LB. The sequence continues at coordinate 16,964 of NZ_QRWO01000005.1, read as the reverse complement.
AATGGGCTGAGCCTCGGGAACAATACGCGGGTCGGCAGAATAGAAGCCCGAGACGTCGGTCCAGTTCTCGTACAGGTCGGCGCCCAGGCACTTGGCCAGAATCGAGCCCGAGATATCGCCGCCGCCACGATCGAGCAGCTTGATCTGGCCATCACGCGTCGCGCCGTAGAAACCGGGCATAACAAAGCCGCCCTGCTGACCGTACTCCTGCACCAGCTCGGAGGTGCGATTCATGCTGAGCGTACCGTCGTGATGGAACGCCACGACCGTCGCGGCATCCAGGAACGGCAGGCCCAGGTACTCGGCCATCAGGCGAGCGGTAAAGTACTCGCCGCGGCTTACGAGCTCCTCAGTAGAGTAGCCACCGGAGCGAGCACGCTCGGCAAAGGCCGCAAACTCTTCGCGGATGGGATAGGTGAGCCCCAGCTCGTCAGCGATATCAAAATAGCGCTGGCCGATGTCCTCGAGCAGCTCCTCGCACGACACGTGGTACTTGACGTGCGCGTTGACCAAGTAGAGCAGATCGGTCACCTTGGTGTCGCCCTTAAAACGGCGACCGCAGGCAGAAACCACCACAAAACGGCGGGCCGGGTCGGCATCGACAATGGCCTTGATCTTCTTAAAGTGTTCGGCGTCGGCGACCGACGAGCCGCCAAACTTGGCAATCTTAATCATGGGCTGGAGGTTACCTTTCTAAAAAGCCTCTGCGAACCTATTTTGCGCGCTCTGATACCATGGTTTCACCGATTGGGACCAAGGCATCCGAGGAGCAGTGTTATATGGGAACTTATCATAGTACACGAGGACGCACTTTATCGTGCTCAAGTAAGGTGGCAATCCGTACCGGCATCGCTCCCGACGGGGGTTTGTTTGTCTCGGACGAGCTCGGCACCCAGCAGGTCGATATCAGCTCGCTTGCAGATAAATCGTACTTTGAAATCGCTCAAGATGTGTTGGGAATGTTACTGAATGATTACACGACCGAAGAAATATCGGCCTGTGTGAATGAGGCATACCGCGGCACGTTCGCGAGCGAAGAGGTCACGCCGCTCGTCAAACTCGACGCCGCACCGGGCGCTGACGTCCCTCAGACCTATGTGATGGAGCTCTTTGGCGGCCCCACAAGCGCCTTCAAGGACGTCGCCCTGCAGATGCTCCCCCGTCTGACGGCCCGCACTTCCGCCAAGGACGGCGGCGCCGAGCGCATCATGATCGTCACCGCCACGTCGGGCGACACGGGCAAGGCAGCACTCGCCGGCTTTGCCGACGCCCCGGGCACGGGCATCACCGTCTTTTATCCCGAAGGCAAAGTCAGCCGCGTGCAGAATCTGCAGATGTCCACGCAGGAGGGCGATAACGTCGCCGTCTGCGGCATCCGCGGCAACTTCGACGATGCCCAGAGTGCCGTCAAGCGCATCTTTGCCGATAAGGAGCTTGCCGAGCGCCTGGAAGCCGCCGGCACTGTGCTTTCGAGTGCCAACTCCATCAACGTCGGCCGCCTGGTGCCGCAGGTTGTCTACTACTTTGCCGCCTATGCGCAACTGCTGCGCGCCGGCGCTATCGAGGCTGGCGACGCCGTAGAGTTCTGTGTGCCCACCGGCAACTTTGGCGATATCTTGGCCGGCTACTACGCCAAGTGCATGGGTCTGCCCGTCGCCAAGCTCGTCGTGGCGAGCGACAAGAACAACGTGCTTGCCGACTTCCTGACCACCGGCGTTTACGACCGTAACCGCCCGTTCTTCACGACCATCTCGCCGTCGATGGACATCCTTATTAGCTCCAACCTGGAGCGCATGCTCTACTTCTTGTCCGACGGCGACTGCGAGCTCGTTGCCGGCCTTATGGAGCAGCTGGCACAGACTGGTCGCTACGAAGTTCCCGCCGACCTGCTGGCAAAGATTCAGAGCGTCTTTGGTTGCGGTTGGGCCAGCGAGGACGAGGTCCTCACTGCCATCAAGAGCTGCTGGGACGCGAACGGCTACGTGATCGACCCGCACACCGCTTGCGGCTATCACGTCTTTGAGCAGGTCGCTCCCGCCGAGGGCGCCAAGGCCCGCGTGTTGCTTTCGACCGCCAGCCCCTACAAGTTCCCGCGAGCCTGCTGCGACGCCTTGGGCCTCGACGTTCCCGAGGATGATTTTGAGGCTATGCGTGTGCTCGAGCAGGCCACCAACACGGTCGCCCCGACCCAGCTCGCCGAACTCGAGTCCAAGCCCGTCCGCTTCGAAGACGTCTGCGACGTCGATGAGATGGCAAGCTACGTCGAGTCTGCAGCAAAACGAATGAGCACCAACTAAACCCCTTATTAAGCGCCGGCGAAAGCCGGCGCACCTTCTTTTTATTAAGCTTTCGGGATGATGACGAGCATGCGAGCGGGTCTGGCCGTTTAGTTCGTCGCGAGTTCCGCACGAGCCGGAAAGCACTTAATGTGCTTTCCGAGCGAGCCAGGACTGCCCGAGCAGCGAACTAAACGGCCAGACCCGCCCAGGAGGACCCACATGATCAAAATCACCGTCCCAGCAACCAGCGCCAACCTAGGCATCGGCTACGACACCCTCGGCATGGCCGTCAGCCTCTACTCGCACTTCACCTTCGAGCGTACCGACAAGCTCACCATCACGGGCTGCCCCGAGGAGTTCCAAAACGAGAACAACCTGGTCTATGTGAGCTTTGTCGATGCTCTGGCCGCCTGGGGCGAGCAGGCCTTCCCCGTTGCCATCGACATCCAGACCGACGTGCCCGTCGCTCGCGGCTTGGGTTCCAGCTCCACCTGCGTCGTCGCTGGCATCATGGCGGCCGCCGCGCTGACGGGCCACACCGTCGACCGTGCCGAGCTCGTCCGCATTGCCACCGAGGTCGAGGGCCATCCCGATAACGTCGCCCCTGCCATCCTGGGCGGTGCCGTTTGCTCCTTTACGCCGACTGATTCGCTCCCCCAGTGCCTGCGCTACGAGGTGAGCGATCGCTTGCGTTTTATTACCGTGATTCCGCCCTACGAGGTGCATACGAGCGAGGCGCGCAAGGTTGTGCCGCAGGAGATTCCACTCTCCACCGCCGTATGGCAAATGGGCCGCATCGCCGGCATGACGCGCGGCCTGGAGACCGGCGACCTTGACCTGATTGCCGCCGCCAACGACGACCGCATCCAGGAGCCCTATCGCCGCCGCCTGATTCCCGATTACAACGCTGTGCGCGACACCTGCCTTAATGGCGGCGCCAAGACCATCTGGATCAGTGGCTCCGGCTCGACCCTTATGGCTGTAACCGATGACACTATCGTAGCCAAGTTCCTGCAGGTCAAGCTGCGCGAGCAGTTCCCCAAATGCGACACGCACATTCTGACGTGCGACACGGAAGGCGCCCAGATCGAATACCTGTAGTCGCCGTACCTTATACCCGCCGGGGAGGCCAGGGGCTTTGCCCCCAAATCGTCCTCGGACATGGCAGGACCCCCGCTGCGCACTTCGTGCGGCGGGGGTCCTGCCGTCCTGCGGAAAGATTTGGGGGCAAAGCCCCTGGCCTCCCCTACGTTAACTTCGCTGGCGGCGGCTACAGGAACCTACGCTCTGGAAAGTCGCCGGGCTGATAGTTGCTTTTTATTGGTAGGGGCTCTTGCTAGGCTGGAGCACTTCCTAGAGGCGGGCATCGGCTGTGTGCTTGGTTTAGGCGGCGCTGGTTTCTTTGTATTCGAAGACTGGTTCTAGGAGGTCTTCGATGTTGCAGTGGAGGGCTTTTGCTATGGCTCTTACGCTTGTAACCGAAGCTTCATTGATGTTTCTCTGGCGCTGCTCGTACATTTGGATTGAGCGGAGTGATACGCCCGATTCGTATGCCAGGTCTTGTTGGGTTTTCTTGAGCCTCTTTCTTGCTTGCGCCAGTTTAGTTTGACGAGGTGTTTTCTTCGCCATATCGCAAATAAGACGCGCCACACGTTCCTCTGAGGCTTCGTGCCAGGGGTAGTACAGACTGCGTAGCACATCGAATGGAACGACATGCAGCAAATCTTCGAAAGACTCTCCTAGGCGCCACTGAAGGTATGCCAATATCCAGCCTGTCCAATATTCCGGTGTCTTTTCGAATCGGTAGGTTCGATTTGGCATCGGCCTTGATTGATAGCCGAACCTTTCGGCAATGAGCGCAAACAGCTCAACGCCCGATTTTCCCGATACGACCCATGCGTTGCCGCGTTCGAACTCGCGGGCTACGCCGCTCAGGCAAAAGAGTTCAGCAACTTCCGATCCTTCTGCCCCATAATCGTTAACGGCATAGTCAAAGCAGTCGCCGAGGTTGTTCATTGCATCCTCAAGGTAGTAGACGGGGTATGTCCTACTCGGCCCACGATCCGTTAACTCTTGGATCATTTAAATCAACCCTCCCTGCCATCAAATCCCTAATGTCGACACCATCAGAGTCAAATCCGTTTACCGTATCCAGGTACTTTCGTCGAGCGTTCTGTTCTCGCTCAAATCGTTTGGGATAAAACTCAGCTCCCGAGGCCTGCTTCCAATCGCGGAACTTAATCGCCGAGAACGCACGCTCACTCATGAGCGCATATTGAATGCCCAAATCCCCCAAAAACATAATGCGCTGCAATTGCCTGAGCGAGATCATGCCATTGACAAACTGTCTTGCAAACGAGAAATAGGAATCGTCTGCACGATAGCCTCGAATAACGTCATAGGGAGAAATATCAATCAGGCAGTTATCCAGCAGATAACGAAGCCCCTCGCGTGCTACTGGCGTTGAAACATTGAACTCTCTGTTATTCGCCAGAATTGCAAGCCAGTTGAGAATCGAGAACTCACCTGATTCCAAATCCAAAATCGCAAGGCCATCTAAATCAAGCTCATATCGATTGGCAATGCCATCAGACTCGGTCCGGCATGCCCATTCCATTGCCATTTCCTCATGTGGCGTGCAATAAAACCCGCGCCCATAGTCATTGAATTGCCTGCATTTATCCAACGATGGATGCTCGACAACAACCTCCGACCCGTGCCAAAGCTCCATATCGACCTCCTAAAAAATATCACCCCAGTGATAGTTTACCAATAACTATCACTGGGGTGATATAGATGAGAGCTTTTGAGGGGTTGCAGCCCGATTAGAGGCAGGCCTCGGCGATGCGGCGCTTGAGTTCATCGATGCCGGTGCCGGTCTGGGAGCTTGTGATGATTACGTTTTCGGCCGGGACGTTGAGCTGCTTTTTGATGGCTGCCGCCTGGCGGGCCTGCTGGGTGCGGCTGAGCTTGTCGGCTTTGGTGAGGCAGACGATAAAGTTGAACTCGTTGCCCTGCAGGTAGTCGATCATGTCATGATCGAGCTTGCTGGGGTCGTGACGAATGTCCACCAGCGAGACGACCAAGTTAAAGCTGCGCTCGGAGTCGAAAAAGTCGCCGATAAGCTCGGCCCAGCGGTCGCGCTCGGCCTTAGAACGACGGGCGAAACCATAGCCCGGCAGGTCGACGAAGTGCACGTCGTCGGCCTCGAAGAAATTGATGTTGCTTGTCTTGCCCGGTGTGCTCGAAACCTTGACCAGGTTCTTGCGGCCAAAGAGCTTGTTCATAATCGACGACTTGCCCACATTGGAGCGGCCGACAAAGCTCACTTCGGGGCAGGTGGACTCGGGAATCTGCGAAACCTTGCCGTAGCTGGCGACGAACTTGGCAAGCTGGTAGTTAATGGAATCGGCCATGGACACTCCTTGGTCGTAGGTTCTTACAAAAGAGCGCGCTATTGCGCAGCGGCAATGCGGCGGACGATATCGAGCGTGATGTTACTTGCGACACGCGCGTACTCGAACAGATCGAACTCTCGGTCGCAAATTGCATCGTACGCCTCGTCACAATTATCGCTGATAGCGCGCAACACCAGGCAATCGACACCATTTTTGGTTGCGACATGGGCAATCGCCGCGCCCTCCATGCCGACACAATCGGCATGCGTCGCTTCGATAGCGTCGTTACGCATGGCGGCGCCCGTCACAAAGCGGTTACCCGTGGCAATCGTGCCGACCAGGAACTGTTTGGTGCCCTCGTTCGAAGCGACTGCATTTGTCGAAGCGTCAACGAACCCACGCTCAGCAAGCACGTCGACGGCAATATCGACCAGCGCGGGCGTCGAACCAAACTCCTCAAGCCCCGGTGCGGACTCGGCGATAAGCGCGGTATCGGTATCCAGATAGCGTAGGCGTTTGCCAATGACCACGTCGTCGATATGGAGCTTGGGGTTCAAACCGCCCGCAATGCCCGAAAACACAACAGCCTGCGGAGCATACTTGCTAATGAGGTGCTGTGTTGCAGCGGCGGCGTTCACCGTGCCCATGCCCGCCGTTGTGGCGACGACTGTCAGGCCGTCGAGCTCGCCGCTCACAACGGTCAAGCCTGCCTCCCGTGCCTCGCAAACGTCGCTCAGCTCTTCCTTAATCTGCATGATCTCTTTTTCGAGCGCACCGATAATCGCGATGGTAGCCATACCATTCCCCAAACCTATACGAAATTCTCAACCACGGTATGGTACCAGCATTTTGTTTGACCTCGCCAAACGAACACGCTAAGCCAGCGCAGCTCGCATATCAAACAGAGCCTTTGCAATCACGGCCGTAACCTCGCTCGAGCGGTCGCCCCACGGCATCGATGTCATGACGCTCATGACATAGGTACGACCATCGATGCCGATAAGGCCCGCATCGCATGTCGAATAGTAACCATCCTCGCTAATCCAGCCTGCCTTGTTGCGCACCAAAACATGCTCGCCCGCAATGCCATCGCGCACTCATTTAAGTCTGTCCCCAATGAGTGCCCTTGGGGGCGAAAATGGCTCGCTAGTCGATGGCGTTTTTGAGTTCGGCGCGGCGCTTTTTCATGCCCGTCATGACGGCGTTGCGCAGCTCGGGCATGCGCGCGGTATCCATCTGGGGCACGCCCTCAAGCTTATAGGGAATCCCCAGCTGCTCGTATTTGACGACACCCATGGTGTGATACGGCAGCATCTCCAGGCCCACCACGTTGTGCCATGGAGCGATCAGGCGACCTAGCTTCTCGCATTCCTCCGCCGTGTCGGTGATACCCGGCACCACCACATGGCGAATAACAACCTTAATCTTGCGATGGGCAAGCTCATCGCCAAACGCCAGGATGCGCGCAGGATCGCAACCGGTCAGCTTTTTATGCTCAACCGGATCGGCATGCTTGATGTCGAGCAGCACCATATCGGTCTCGTTGAGCACGGCATCGAACTTCTCGGGATGCTGAGGGTCGAAGGCGTAGCCACAGCTATCTAGGCAGGTATGCACACGGCCATCGGGATTGTTGTGCATTGCACGGAACAGGTCGGCCAAAAACTCGGGCTGCAGGAGCGGTTCGCCACCCGAAACGGTAATGCCGCCGCTACGGTAGAACTCATGGTTGCTCTGGAACTCGTCCATGAGATGCTCGACGGTCACCATCGTGCCGCCGTTAACAGACCAGGTATCGGGATTGTGGCAATACGCGCAGCGCATGGGACAGCCCTGAACAAACACCACAAAGCGGATGCCGGGTCCGTCGACCGTTCCCATCGTCTCGATCGAATGCACGCGACCCAGGGCATACGCAGAGTCCTCGGGACGAGCGTCCACACCCTCAAGCGTCATTTCTGCCATTCGCGCTACCTTGCCTCTCCTTGGATGCAACCAATTAAAATGCCAGAGCCATTCTAGCCCATACGCATGATGGTGAAACGGTTTAGTGGTCAATTGGGTTGTTCTATTTGGCCCCACACAAAAGCGGCGGGAAGGTTGTCACAACCCACCCGCCGCCGAGACAATAGATATCGATAGACGCCAGGCCTTACGCCTTGAGCGTGAGCACCGCGCCGAAGGCGGTCGGGCCGCAATGGCTCGAGATGACGCCGCCGACCTGAGTCCAGGTAATGTCCTTAAAGCCCAGGTCGTGCGCATAGACTTCCATGTCGTCGCGCAGCTCCTCGGAAAGACCTACCGAATATGCCAAGCCAATGTGCGAGTAGTCGATCTCGCCCTTGGCAACCATGTGGTCAATAAAGGCGCGGGCGCATTTGAGCATAGAGCCGCGGAACTTCTTGGTTGCCACGAACTTGCCGCCCGTTACCTCAATGCAGGGCTTAATCTTGAGCAGATGGGCGCCCAGGAACGCGACGTTGGACAAGCGACCGCCCGCCTTAAGGAAGGCAAGGTCCGTAGGAACAAAGCCCAGCAGCACGCGGTCCATGACGGAGTTCGTAAATGCAAAGATCTCGTCGACGGTGGCATCGGGGTGAGCCTCGATGTATTTGGCAGTCTCGACGACAACGAGCGACTGGCCCACCGAGACAAAGCGCGTGTCCATGGAGAACACGTAGTCGCGCCCCTGGGCCGCAATCTTAGAGGACTGATGCGAACAGGTCGTGGCCTCGGAATATGCAAGATGCAAAATAGTCGCGTCGGGTTGCTCGGCATGGATGCGGTCGTACACATGCGCAAAATCCGCTGGCGAACAGCCACTGGTCTTGGGCATCACACCAAACTCGTTACAGCGCGAGTAAATCTCGAGCGGATCGATCGAGCCGTCCTCGACGGTCTCGTCACCAATCGTGACATGCATAGGCACGCGCACGATGCCGTAGCGCTCGCAGAGCTCCGGCGTCACATCCGACCCAGACTCAACCACGATTACGTACTTGCCCATTATCATCACGACCCATCTCGACGTTGACTATGTATTACACGCGCACGCTCGCCGCCCCATTGAACAACGACTCACAAGCGCCAGAGAGACGCCGCCCTTCGCCCACAGCAAAGGACAGCGTCTCCCTGAAAAACTCCGTGCTTCTTTGAGATTTTACACGGTTTATGAAGGAGTGTTACTTATTCCGCAAACGGTAGCTATACGCGATAAACGGTAGCAAGCAAGTATCCAGAACTCTCAACCCATCAGGAGAGTTCCGCCTAAAGAGTAACTACACAGGACCCCGCCGGGGCTGTTTGGGCTACCTCCCAAAACTTTCCGCAGGACGCAAGAAGCCCTCGCCGCACGAAGTGCGCAGCGAGGGCTTCTTGCATGTCCGAGGACGTTTTGGGAGGTAGCCCAAACAGCCCCGGCGATCCTGCGGGAGTTAAACCCCTTTAGAACTTGTTGTGGAAGGTACGCGAAATGACCTCGTCCTGCTGCTCCTTGGTGAGCGTGTGGAAGTTCACGGCATAGCCGGAAACGCGGATGGTCAGCTGCGGGTACTTCTCGGGGTGAGCCTGAGCATCGAGCAACGTCTCACGGTTGAAGACGTTGATGTTCAGGTGGTGGCCACCCTTCTCGGCGTAAGCGTCGAGCATGTGGACCAGGTTATCGGCCTGAGTCTCGGAAACTTCAGAAACCTTCATAATGTGTCTCCTTCGATTGATAGGCGCCGGCCGAAACCGGCGCGCCAATCAGTAATCGTTATTGTTAGTATAGCACTAACAATAGTTACTCGCCCAGCTGATCAAGGTCGATATCGCCAAAGAACACCTGGTCCTCCTTGCCGAGCGCGCCCGGGATGATGGAGAAGGTGTTGGAGATGCCGTCCTGAGCATCGCGGAACGGGAGCTTGGAAACCGAAGACAGCGAAGCGATGGCGCCGTGGCTATCGCGCTTGTGCATGGGGTTAGCACCCGGGGCGAAGGGCTGGCCAGCCTTGCGGCCATCAGGCGTAGAACCGGTCTTCTTGCCGTACACGACGTTGGAGGTGATGGTCAGAACCGAGGTCGTGGGCACGGAGTTGCGGTAGGTGTCGTTCATGCGGATGTACTCCATGAACTGGTGCACAACGTCGTGAGCGATCTGGTCGACGCGGTCGTCGTCGTTACCGTACTTGGGGAACTCGCCCTCGGTCTCGAAGTCGACGATGATGCCGTTCTCGTCACGGACGGGGTGGACCTTGGCGTACTTGATGGCGGACAGGGAGTCAGCCACGACGGAAAGGCCAGCGATGCCCGTAGCGAACCAGCGATGCACGTGCTTGTCGTGCAGAGCCATCTGGATGCGCTCGTAGCAATACTTGTCGTGCATGTAGTGAATGATGTTCAGCGAGTTGACGTACACGCCAGCGAGCCACTTCATCATGTCGTTGTACTTTGCCACAACGTCGTCGTAATCGAGCGTATCGCCCTCGACGGCGCGGTACTTGGGGCCGACCTGCTTCTTGGAGACCTCGTCAACACCGCCGTTGAGTGCGTACAGCAGGCACTTGGCCAGGTTGGCGCGAGCGCCGAAGAACTGCATCTCCTTGCCGATGCGCATGGAGGACACGCAGCAGGCGATGCCGTAGTCGTCGCCGTGGTAAACGCGCATGAGGTCGTCGTTCTCGTACTGGATCGAGGAGCTGGCGACAGAAGTCTTGGCGCAGAACTTCTTGAAGTTCTCGGGCAGACGGGTCGACCACAGAACGGTCATGTTGGGCTCGGGGCTGGTGCCCATGTTCTCGAGCGTGTGCAGGTAGCGGTAGCTCATCTTGGTAACGAGCGTACGGCCGTCAACACCCATGCCGCCGATGGACTCGGTGACCCACTGCGGATCGCCGGTGAACAGGGCCTGGTACTCGGGGGTACGGGCAAACTTGACCATGCGGAGCTTCATGATGAAGTGATCCACGAACTCCTGGATCTGCTCCTCGGTGAAGGTACCGTTGGCAAGGTCGCGCTCAGCGTAAATGTCGATGAACGTAGAGGTACGGCCGATGGACATAGCGGCGCCGTTCTGCTCCTTGACGGAAGCGAGGTAGGCGAAGTACATCCACTGGATGGCCTCCTGCGTGTTGGTAGCAGGGTTGGAAATGTCGAAACCATAGGTCTCGGCCATCATCTTGAGCTCGCCGAGGGCGCGGATCTGCTCCTGCAGCTCCTCACGATCGCGAATGTTGTCGGCGGTCATGACCGTCGGGGTGGAAGCCTTCTGGGCCTCCTTGTCCTTGATCAGGTAGTCGACACCGTACAGGGCGACACGACGGTAGTCGCCAATGATGCGGCCGCGGCCATAGCCATCGGGCAGACCGGTGATGATGTGGGCCGAACGGCAGGCGCGCATCTCGGGGGTGTAGACATCGAAGACGCCGGCGTTGTGGGTCTTGCGCTCGAAGGTGTAGCGCTCGACAACGTTCTCGTCGATCTTGTAGCCGTGCTGGCTGGCAGCCTGGCAAGCGATGCGGATACCACCGTTGACGTGCAGCGCACGCTTGAGCGGCTTGTCGGTCTGGAGGCCGACGATGGTCTCCTTGTCGCGATGGGCGTTATCGATGTAGCCAGCGGGGTGGCTCACGATACCCGTGACGGTCTTGGTGTCCATATCGAGGACGCCGCCCTGCTCGCGCTCCTTGAGCAGCAGGTCGAGAACCTCGCCCCACAGCTCCTTGGTACGCTCGGTCGGACCGGCGAGGAACGACTCGTCGCCCTCGTAGGGGGTGTAGTTCTTCTGGATGAAGTCTCGGACGTCAACCTCTCCCGTCCAGATGCCTTCCTTGAAGCCTTCCCATGCCTCCTGCATTGTGTAACCACGCTCCTAGTTACGTGTAATGCGGCGCTCTCTCACACCGCTGCTTATTGAATTCTTGAATGTTAGACCTGCATGACCGGCTTCATTCGCTTTCCGCCGCACATTAGCACAGGGAAAAACGTTTATTCACCTTGGTCTTGCAACCCTAAACCCAAGATTTCACCCGTCTGTGAAGGATAACATAGCCACCCCTCTCATCAGGGCTGTTATATGTTCCTTTTTTTATACCATAAGGGTGTTTTTAACAAATCCGCAGGAAACGCTCCCGCCATCGGCTACCGTTCACCGAATCGCTTGATATTTCCCCTTGCCTTTATACGTCCTGCGCTCTAGCTGTTATGCCAGCTTTAGCAGGGTAAAGTGCCTCTGAGTAGGCTTTAGGACATGTCTAACAATCTGCCCCCAACTTTGCTGGTACCGACGGTGTACGGAGAGTTTTCTAGGCATGTCCCAAAATCTACCGCATAAGGTGTGCATACAGGGGTATCATCTTTCACCAAAAATAGTTTCTAGTGTTAGGGGTTTTCGGTGGAAGATACCGATTTCCATGAGCTTGGGCGTCAGCTCTTTACCGAGTTTGGCAGCATGCACCAGCACGTTTCGCGTTTTGTCGACCAGGCGATGGGCGGCGAGATGGCCGTCATGCGCGCTCTCATGCTCGCCGGCGGTTCGCTTACGCCGAGCGAACTCGCCGATCGCGCTTGGGTCTCGAGCGCCCGTATCGCCAACATCCTGCGCGCCCTCGAGGGCAAGGGCTGGGTCGAGCGCGAGCACTCAAAAACCGACCGTCGTCGCGTACACGTCACGGTGACCGACAAAGGCCGACAAGACCTCGAAATCAAACGTCGGGAATTCGAGGACCGCACCGCGGCCTTTCTCGAGCAGCTCGGCGAAACGGATACCCAAGAGATGGTGCGCCTTCTAAGGCGTGCCAACGAAATTATCGACCGCAACCAAGAAAGGAGAGATGCCGAGTGAGGATTCTCAAGCTCTTTAAAAAACATGTCCTGGCGCTGCTCACGGCTATCGTACTTATCGTAATCAGTTGCAATGCCGACCTAGCGCTGCCTACGTATATGAGTGACATCGTCGATGTGGGCGTGCAGCAAGGCGGCATCGCCTCACCCGTGCCCGACACCATTCGCGCCGAATCGCTCGATGACCTCAAGCTCTTTATGGGCGCCAAGGACGCCAAAGCTGTGGATGCCGTGTTTAGCAAGGCGGACAACAACGGCATTCGAACGTACAAGGGCACCGAGGAGGAGCGCGCCGACGGCGGCAAGATTGCCGACATCATGAGCCTGCCCGAGACCGTCGTCCTTTCGCTCAACCAGGGCATCGACGCCAGCTCCATGGGCGACATGATGGGCACGTCCAGCGAAAAAGACAACAGCGCCGCCCAAGACATGCCCACCCCCGAGCAGATGGCGGCGATGACGCCCGAGCAGCTCGCCGAGATGCAGCAGAAGGCCGCAGCGGCACAGAACATGCAAAAGCAGATTGATGCCGACGGCGGCAAGATCACCATGAAGAGCCTGCGTCTGGGCGTTGAAGGTGGCTTGATCGACCAGGGCAAGCTCGTCGAAGGCGCCAACGAAATGGCGGACAAAATGGGCTCCATGTCGGGCTCTATCGTCACGCAGCGCGCCGTGACCTACGTGCAGGACGAGTACAAGGCGCAGGGCATCGACCCCGCCGACGTGCAGAACGCCTACCTGAGCCGCATGGCGACCACGATGTTTGGCCTGTGCCTGATCTCGCTGGTCGCCACCATCCTGACCGGCGCTGTGGCGTCGCGCACCGCCTGCTCCATCGCCCGCGACCTGCGCCGCGAGACCTTCAACAAGGTCATGCACTTCTCGCCGGCCGAGGTGGGCAAGTTTAGCCAGGCCTCGCTCATCACCCGCTGCACCAACGACATTCAGCAGATCCAGATGGCAGCGACTCTGTTCATTCGCATGTGCCTCATGGCGCCTGTCATGGGTATCGTCGCGGTCATGCGCGTCCTGGCCAACCACACCGGCCTGGAGTGGACCATCGCCGTGGCCATCATCGCGGTCTCGGCCGTCGTCGGCGTGCTCATGGGCCTTACCATGCCCAAGTTCAAAAAGATGCAGAGCTTTGTGGACCGCGTGAACCTCACCGCCCGCGAGCTGCTCGACGGCCTTATGCCCATCCGCTCGTTCAACCGCGAGGAGCATGAGCTCGAGCGTTTTGACAAGGCATCGCTCGACCTGATGACCACACAGCTCTACACCAACCGAGCTATGAGCTTTATGATGCCGCTCATGATGCTCGTCATGAACTGCATCACCGTGCTTATCGTCTGGTTTGGCGCACAGGGTGTGTCCGACGGCGTGATGCAGGTCGGCAACATGATGGCGTTTATCTCCTATACCATGCAGATCGTCATGGCGTTTATGATCCTCACCATGGTTTCGGTTATCCTGCCCCGTGCCGAGGTCGCAGCCGAGCGCGTGGAAGAGGTCATCACTTGCCCCACGAGCATCAACGACCCCGCCTCGCCCAAACTGCCCGCGGCCAGCGCGCCGCACGGTGAGCTCACTTTCCGCGACGTGAGCTTCCAGTATCCCGATGCCCGCGCCGATGTCATTAGCGGCGTGAACTTCACCACGCACGCCGGTCAGATGCTCGGCATCATCGGCTCCACGGGCTCGGGCAAGTCCACGCTCGTGCAGCTGATTCCGCGCCTGTACGACGTCACGGGCGGCAGCATTTCGCTCGACGGCATCGACGTGCGCGACATGACCCTTTCCGAGCTGCGCCGCCGCATTGGTTACATCCCGCAGCAGGGTCGTCTGTTCTCGGGCACCGTTGAGAGCAACCTCAAGTTTGCCGGCGACATGGTGAGCGACGAGGACATGCACCGGGCCGCGCGCATCGCCCAAGCCGAGGACTTTATCGCCGAGCGCGAGGGCGGCTACGACTCCCCCATCAGCCAGGGCGGCTCCAATGTCTCGGGCGGTCAGCGCCAGCGTCTGGCCATCGCACGCGCTTTGGCCAAAAAGCCCGAGGTCGTGGTGTTCGATGACTCGTTTAGCGCCCTCGACTACAAAACAGACGCGCGCCTGCGCGAGGAGCTTGCCAAAAACGTTACCGACGCCGCGCTCGTGGTCGTGGCCCAGCGCATCGCGACCATCATGCACGCCGACCAGATTATCGTGCTCGACGACGGCCACGTGGTGGGCACCGGTACGCACGAGGAGCTGCTGCACAACTGCCCGGCGTACCTGGAGATCGCACAGTCGCAGCTTTCCGCCGAGGAGTTGGGGCTTACCCAAGAAGAGATTGAAGCCGTCATGGAAGGAGGCGAGCACTAATGGCAGACAAGACCAAGACTCAGATTCCCAAGCCCACCCGCCGGCGCGGTCCCATGGGCCGCATGGGTGGCATGGGCCGCGGCGAAAAGGCCAAGGACTTTAAGGGCACCATGAGGCAGCTACTCGGCTATATCGGTCAGCACAAGATTGCCGTGTTTGCCGCCGTCGCCTTTGCCGTGTGCTCGGTCATCTTTAACATTGTGGGACCCAAGGTGCTCGGCCAGGTTACGACCAAACTGTTCGAAGGCCTGGTCTCCAAGGTCAACGGTACCGGCGATGTCGACTTTGCCTGGATCGCCAAGACGCTCGGCTTTTTGCTCTGCCTGTATCTGGCAAGCTCTGTCTGCAGCCTCATCCAGGGCTGGCTCATGACCGGCGTCACGCAAAAGATCTGCTATCGCATGCGCAAGGAGATCGCCGCCAAGATCGCCGTCGTGCCGATGAGCTACTTCAACGGCCACAGCAAGGGCGACGTGCTCAGCCGCATCACCAACGACGTCGATACGCTGGGTCAGTCACTCAACCAGAGCGTGACGCAGCTCATCACGTCAGTGACGCAGATTATCGGCGTGCTCGTCATGATGCTGTCGATCAGCCTGCCGCTCACCGGCGTCACCGTGCTCACGCTGCCGGCAGCCGCGATTATCCTGACCGTGATGATTCACTTCTCGCAGCCGTACTTCCGCGAGCAACAGCAGGTCCTGGGCACCGTCAACGGCATTATCGAGGAGGACTTTGCCGGCCAGAACGTCATTCAGGTGTTCGACCGCGCCGAGGCCTCGATCGAGGAGTTCGACCGTCAAAACGACCGCCTCTTTATTAGTGGCTGGCGCTCGCAGTTCCTGTCGGGCCTGATGATGCCGCTTATGAGCTTGGTGGGCAACATGGGCTACGTGGGCGTCGTCGTGGTGGGCGCGCAGCTCGCGCTGACCGGCAATGCCACGCCTGGCGATATTCAGAGCTTTATCCAGTACGTTCGCAACTTTACGCAGCCCGTGCAGCAGCTGGGCAACGTGAGCAACACGATGCAGTCGATGGCCGCCGCCACCGAGCGTGTCTTTGAGTTCTTGGCCGCGCCCGAGGAGGAGCAGAAGGCCGACGCGCAGATCCCCGAGAAGCGCCCCGGCCACGTGGAGTTTGACCATGTCAAGTTTGGCTACACGCCGGACAAGACCATCATCCACGACTTTAGCTGCGAGGCGCAGCCCGGCCAGACCATCGCCATCGTCGGTCCCACCGGCGCCGGCAAGACCACGCTCATTAAGCTGCTGCAGCGCTTCTACGATGTGGACGGCGGTTCGCTGCGCGTTGAGGGTGTCGACGTGCGCGACTGGGACCGCGCGGCGCTGCGCGGCGAGTTTGCCATGGTGCTGCAGGATACCTGGCTGTTTAACGGCACCATCCGCGAGAACATCCGCTACGGACGCCCCGATGCGAGCGATGCCGAAGTCGAGGCTGCTGCACGCGCCGCGCGCTGCGACCACTTTATCCATACGCTCGCCGGCGGCTACGACTTTATGATCAACGAGGAAGGCACTAACCTGTCGCAGGGCCAGCGCCAGCTCGTGACTATTGCCCGCGCCATTTTGGCCGACCGCCCGGCGCTGATTCTGGACGAGGCGACCTCTAACGTGGACACCCGAACCGAGGAGCTCATCCAACGCGCCATGGATGCGCTGATGCAGGGCCGAACGAGCTTTGTCATCGCGCATCGCCTGTCCACGATCCGCAACGCCGACGTAATCTTGGTGATTCGCGACGGTGACATCGTCGAGAAGGGCACACACGACGAGCTGCTCGCCCAGGGCGGCTTCTACGCCGACCTGTACAACTCGCAGTTCGACGAAGCGGCGTAGATTCGACCGCAGGGAACGGATGACGCCCGAGAACGGGGGCACAGGACAACCTGCGCCCCCGTTTTGTGTCCTTTGGGCCTCGAGCCGCCTCCCCTGGGACCTGATTGACGGCCCACTCCAAGCCCTGTGGGCAAAAAATGGCAAATATGAGTACTGTCACCTTTTTAGTAACAGCCAAAACAGCCCCAAATGCTGCTCACACGGCTTGCACGCGGTAGCGCGCAGAGATGTGGTGTAAGAGGCGGGGC